>NZ_JBQFLR010000004.1:0-210756 GCF_056531345.1 Ruegeria sp. N7
AAGGCGCCAAGCCGATTGTTGCGAATGTTGCGGACCCTGCGGCTTTGGCCGCGGCCATGGCTGGTCAGGATCTGGCCGTAAGCGCTGTGCGTACACCGGCCGGGCGTGAAGGCGAAATTGTTGCTTTGACCCGATCCATCCTGCATGTCGCATCACTTGTCCGTCTTCGTGTAATTATTATTGGGGGTGCCGCTCGTCTGCATATGCCCGATGGCAGCCCGCACACTGTCTTATCAGATCCAGACTTTCTGCCTGAAAGCATAGTCCCAACCGCACGTGCATCCATGGCGCAGTGGGAACTCTGTTCATCGGATGCCTCAGCAAACTGGACCTATGCCAGCCCGTCCGCCTTATTGCAGCCCGGTGAACGCCTAGGCGTCTTCAGAACCGACACAGATAACCTGATTGTTGATGACGCCGGCAACTCAGAAATCTCCATGGAAGATTTTGCAGTGGCAATTGTAGATGAGGCTCAATCGCCCAAATATCCACGCGCCGCCTTTACCGTAGGCTATTGAACCTCCAACGACCTAGTCGTTTTGGGAGAGCGCCCCGCCTGCAGTTCGCAAGCGGGGTATTTTCTCGAATGCGGTCTCGTCACGCGACCTTACGAATACGAACAGGCCGCACCACGGCATCGACAGTCGCTGACGTAAGGCAGCTATGAGCCGATTCAACAGGGCGGTCCATGGCGGCTGGTGAGAAACTGCAGGCTCACCAATGACCGAGAAAAGCCCCATCGCCACAGGGCAGGTAAATGTCTCACCCAGGATGGCCAGACCCGGCATCACACCGACACCGGCGCGCAGATACACCTGGCTTGCGACGTCCATGGACCCTAGCGTTTGCACCAGTTTGAAATAGATCGGCAGGGCCACACCAGTGCACAAGGTCAAAAGAACGCTTGTTGCCGCCAATGCTGTTACACTCGGCGTCAAGGTCCATGGACGGTCCAGCAGCAGCTTAGCGCCCATCACCAAAACGCTCCGTCGGATCGCATGTCTGACTAAGGAAGTGTGACCACCACTCTCACGAGTGGGTTTTTCCATCTTGATCTCTGGCCAGAAACCATTCCCTGGGGAGCCGCAGCAAGCTGATGCTCAGATAATCAGCTTGGATCAAGGCAAACACGTATTTTTGATTCACTTCTGCAACATTCTTGTGAATGCTGCATTCCCGTCTCTTTTCCGCCGGATTTTGTGCTGATAAGCAATGATTGAATATCGGGATGTTAAATAGTGCGAGTGGGCAGATGAGAGCCGGAGTTAACGGTCAGGTAGCCATTTCATGGGATCAAACTGAAATCGACGGACTCGAGGACGCGCCTCTGGCGTGTCTGGCCGTCGGCGCGGCTTGGTCATGGCGCGGACAGGCGATAGTGCTGAGCGCAGAAGCCGAGAGCAGCGTCGAACAGATTGGATATGCGCGGGGCGCTGCAACCCGCATACAAAACCGCTTCCCGATTGTCCGGGAAATCTCCGGCTACGTGACCGGAGCTTTGACGCTTACCAATGGGTCGCAGCGGTTTTCAGCCAACCTTGTTGCCGACACCAATGATGCAGCGCCGACCATCGTTTTCGATGGCGCTTGCCCGCCACGGGATGAAGAATTCTGGATCGTCGACGTGACCGAGGTTGTGATGGTGCACAAGGCGGGTGTTGAAGGCGGCGGGAATGTCGTTGCATTTCCGGCCTGAACGCGACCTGTATTTTTTTTGATGAAAGCAGTGTGACAGCAACCGTCGCTATGCGCGCAGGGGCCTGTGCTGCCAGCGGTGAACATATCTTTGCAGATATTCGAAACTGCGTTGAATGCCGTGTTGACTCTGCCGGCTTTGCGGATATAAGCGCGGCTTCATTGGTGTTGGTGGCCCCCGCAAGGGGAAGCCTGTCATGAGGGAAATCTCAAGAGGACAACGCCCTTCATAGTTGCCCGTTTGGGCATCGACCTAAAGAAGGAGATCAGCCGTGACCAAACGCACGTCTGCCAAGTACAAAATCGACCGCCGGATGGGCGAAAACATCTGGGGTCGTCCGAAATCCCCGGTCAACCGTCGTGAATACGGCCCCGGCCAGCACGGTCAGCGCCGCAAGGGCAAACTGTCGGACTTCGGTCTGCAGCTGCGTGCCAAGCAGAAGCTGAAAGGCTACTACGGCGACCTGACCGAAAAGCAGTTCCGCCGCATCTATGCCGAAGCCGAGCGTGTAAAAGGCGACACCGGTGAAAACCTGATCGGCCTGCTGGAGCGCCGTCTGGACGCCGTCGTCTATCGCGCCAAGTTCGTACCGACCGTCTTCGCTGCGCGTCAGTTCGTGAACCACGGCCATGTCAAAGTGAACGGCAAGCGGGTGAACATCCCCAGCTACCGCGTCAAAGAAGGCGACGTCATCGAAGTGCGTGACAAGTCCAAGCAACTGGCTGTTGTTCTGGAAGCTGTTGCCCTGGCCGAGCGTGATGTTCCTGACTACATCGATGCTGACCACTCGAAAATGACCGCAACGTTCGTTCGCGCACCGGGCCTGAGCGATGTGCCGTACCCGGTCATGATGGAACCGAACCTGGTCGTCGAATTCTACGCGAAGAACTGATCTTCGCATTCCGATCCGGAATTCAGAGCCGCACCTTTGGGTGCGGCTCTTTTCATTTTCAGCCCAGCAGAACGATATCTGACGCACCTGCGCTGCGACGCAGCTCGTGAATGTCTTTTAGTTCCGGGTCGTTGATCCATCCCATCGCCGCGTCCCGGTTGGGAAAGGAAAGCAGGGCTGCAACGTCAGGCAAGTCCGGTGTGCCGTCCAGCGCGGTTGTTTCTTTGGTGGCGTGTTCGACCTTTCCGCCATGGCGGGCCAGTGCAGGCCCGGCCTGTTCGCGATAAGCGGCCAGCGCGTCGGGATTCTTTACGGTAAGTTTTGCGTAGGCATAGATCATGGCTTTGCTCCTTGATGTGTGGGCAAAAGCTAGGGTGTGATCTGCTTTGCGAAAACACGTGTATTTGCATCAGTGATGTGCGAATTTGCATGTATGGATATTCATTGGGATGATTACCGGGCCGTACTCGCCGTGGTCCGCAGGCGTACCCTGTCCGCCGCGGCACAAGAGCTTGGCGTCAACTACACAACTGTTGCCCGCCGTATAGCCCGCGCCGAAGCTGCGACAGGCGAAGTGCTGTTCGAAAGGCTGACCGACGGGTATCGACCGACAGAAGCAGCGCACCTAGTCGCTGCGTATGCTGCCCGGATGGAAAGCGCAGAACACGCAATGCTGCGCGGTTTGTCAGGGCGGGATGCCCGGTTGGAAGGGCAGCTGACCTTAACCGCGCCGCAACTGTTAATTGCCCATGTGCTGGCCCCGGCGCTGGGCGAGTTTGCTCAAAGGCACCCTGCTGTGTCTTTGCAGGTGCGCGCGGCAAACGAGATTCTGGACCTTAATCGACGCGAAGCCGACATTGCGATCCGGATCAGCCGCAACCCCGGCGATACGTTGAAAGGTCTGCGCCTGACGCAACAGCACAGCGCTTGTTTTGCCACGTCGGAATGGGCCGCGCGAATGCAGCAAGATCCGAACGCGCCCGTGGATTGGTTGCTTTATGAAAAGCAGCCGAACCTGCCGGACGGCGTCGACAATATCTATCCGAACTCGCGCATACATATGCGTTTTGATGACATGGTCGCGATGGCGGGTGCCGCACAATCAGGGTTGGGCGTTGTGCGTATGCCGGTGTTTCTGGGCCGCTCACTTCGGGGCTTGGTGCAGGTTCCGGTTCTTTCACCGCAACCCTACGCAGATATCTGGATCGTGGCGCACCCGGATGTTTGGCCTTCGGCAAAACTGGTCGCGTTCCGCGATATTGCGGTGCCCTTTTTCAAACAAAAAAGCCCGCTGTTTACGGCGTGATCAAATCGGCAAAGGTCGCCCTTCGGCGATTGCTTCCATCGCGAAATACGACGTGACGCTGTCCAGCTCGACCTTTTCGATCAGCCGTTGATACACCTTGTCGTAAGACGCCATATCCTGTGTGACGACTTTCAGCTGATAATCGTAGTCACCACCAATCCGATGAAAATCCACGACCTCGGGGATCGTCAGAACGTGGCTGCGAAAGGCCTGTAGCCACTCGGCCGAATGATGCCGCGTGCGCAGCATGACAAAGACCACAAGGCTCAGGCCCAATTTCTCGCGTGCGATGCGGGCGGTTGAACCGATCAGGACGCCATCTTCGTTCAAAGCCTTCAGCCGCCGCCAGCAGGCGTTCTGCGAAAGCCCCGCACGATCCGCTAACTCCCGTTGCGACAGGGTGGCGTCCTTCTGCAGTTCTTTCAGAATGCGTGTGTCAATTTGATCCAATTTTGATGCCATTACTGATCATATGACACAAAGATTTTAAAATCTATGCAATAATAGGTGAAGTTTTCGCGCTGACAATAAATCACATTAGTCGGACAGTTAGGAGCCAATGCAATGTCCCTGTCCAAGTTTCGTGCGGAACTCTGTTCCACCGCTCACAATTCAAACCTGCGCGATGGGCTGATCGGAGAGAATGTTCTGATCCCGGGTCTGCATGGGGACGTGCCGCTTGTCTATGCGGATTACGTCGCTTCGGGTCGCGCCTTGCGGCAGGTCGAAGACTTTGTGGCGCAACATGTGTTGCCGTTTTACGCGAACAGCCACACCGAGGCCTCTTACTGCGGATCTTACATGACACATCTGCGCCGCGAGGCGCGGGCGGAAATAGCCCGCATTGTAGGTGCCCAGGAAGAGGACGCGGTGATCTTCACCGGGTCTGGTGCCACTGCGGGGCTCAACCGGTTGGTCAGCCTGCTCGGGGTGGCAGAGGCCGACCAACCGGTTGTCTTGATTGGTCCTTACGAGCATCACTCGAACATCCTGCCGTGGCGGGAAAGCAAGGCACTTGTGGTTGAAATCCCCGAAGCCGAAGGTGGCGGTGTTGACCTGGGGGCGCTGGAAACCGCGCTGTTGACCCATGCAGGCGCAGATCTTCTGATCGGTTCCTTTTCGGCGGCGTCCAATGTAACCGGAATTGTCACTGACCCTGATCCGGTGACGCGGTTGCTCAAGGCGCATGGTGCCGTGGCGATTTGGGATTACGCCGGAGGCGGGCCTTACCTGCCGATGGATATGGGGCCGGCGGACGCGCGCAAGGATGCGATCGTCGTTTCCCCGCACAAGTTTCCGGGCGGTCCGGGGGCCTCGGGTGTTCTGATCGTAAACCGGGCTGCAGCCAAACGGAACTGCCCCAGCTGGCCGGGTGGTGGCACCGTAAGTTTCGTGTCACCGTGGCGGCATGACTACAACGCGGACCTGTCTGCGCGGGAAGAGGCGGGAACGCCCAACGTGATCGGCGACATCCGCGCGGCGCTGGCCTTTATCGTCAAGGATGTCGTCGGCACGGAAGAAATCGCAAGGCGCGAGGCGCAGTACAACCAGATGGCGCTGCACGGGTGGAAGGATAATCCGAACCTGACATTGCTTGGGGTCAATAACCCGCATCGCCTGCCGATCTTCTCTTTCCTCGTGCGCGACAATGCGGGGCAGCCCGTGCATCAGCAGCTGTTTACCCGGATGCTCAGCGACGTCTACGGCATTCAGGCACGCGGCGGCTGTGCCTGCGCAGGGCCTTATGCCCACCGCCTGCTGGGGATTGACCGCGCCGCGTCCGAGGCGCTGCACGCGGCCTTGTCTGCGGGCGAAGAGATGAAGAAACCCGGCTGGGTACGCCTGAATTTCTCGTACCTGATGAGCGAGGAAACGGTTCAATTCATCATCGACAGTGTCAATGATCTGTCCCGCCGTACCGAGGAATTCGTGCCGTATTACAACGCCGACCCGGCGACTGCGCGCTTCAAGGCCGCATGATGGAATTGTCGCTTTTCTCAATCCGTTGAGACAGGTATGAGGGGCCCAATCAACGGAGCCTCTCATGACCAAGATCACCCCGCAACCCGGCATTATGGACATCGCGCTTTATCAGGGCGGCCAGTCGCATGTGGCGGGGGTTGAGCATGTGATCAAGCTGAGCTCGAACGAGAACCCGTTCGGCCCCAGCCCCAAGGCAATTGAGGCGGTGCGCGACAGCGCGGCAAATTTGCATCGGTACCCCAACACCGACCACGCCAGTTTGCGCGCGGCCATCGGCGCACGTCACGGGCTGGACCCTGCGCAGATCATCTGCGGTGTCGGCAGCGACGAGGTGCTGCAATTCATCGCTCAGGCCTATGCAGGGCCGGGGGATGAGGTGGTCTATACCGAGCACGGGTTCTCCATGTACCCGATCATTGCCCGCATGGCAGGTGCCACGCCGGTCATGGTGGCCGAGCGCGACCGCAAAGTTGATGTGGATGCCATTCTGGCCGCCGCAACCAGCCAAACGCGGATCGTGTTTGTCACCAACCCCGGTAACCCGACCTCGACCATGATCTCGAACGACGAACTGGACCGTCTGGCGCAGGATCTGCCTGATACCTGCCTGATGGTCTTGGATGGCGCCTATGCCGAATTCGTCGACGGTTTCGATGGTGGCGCGTCATTGGTGGATGCGTATGAGAACGTGATCATGACCCGCACATTCTCGAAAGTGTACGGGTTGGGCGGGATGCGGGTCGGCTGGGGGTATGCGCACCAATCGATTATCGATGTTCTGAACCGGGTGCGTCAGCCCTTCAACCTGTCTTTGACAGCCCTGGCCGCAGCCGAAGCAGCGATCAGCGACGTCGATTTCCTGACGTTCTGCCAATCTGAAAATGCGCGCCTGCGAGTGTGGCTGGCCGAGGAGCTGGACAAGATCGGCGTGCCCTCGGACCCGTCCTGCACCAATTTCATCCTCGCGCGTTTTGCCGACAGGACCGAGGCCGAGGCCTGTGACGACTATCTGAAGACGCAGGGTTTGATTGTCCGCCGGGTTGCAGGCTACAACCTGCCGAATGCCCTGCGGATCACCGTGGGCGATGAGGAAGCCTGCCGCCGCGTCGTTGCGGTGATTACAGCATTCAAAGAGGGCGCAGCATGAGCCAGATTTACGACCGGGTTGCGCTGATCGGGCTTGGCCTGATTGCCTCCTCCATGTTCTGGGCGATCAAGCGTGGAGGCCTGGCCGGGGAAGTGACCGGCTATGCCCGGTCCGAGGCGACACGTGACACGGCGCGCAGAATCGGGCTGTGCGACCGCGTCTGTGACACGGCGCGCGAAGCGGTCGAAGGTGCGGATCTTGTCGTTCTTTGCGTGCCCGTGGGGGCAATGGGGGCCGTCGCAGAAGACATCGCGCCCGTGCTCAAGCCCGGCGCGACCCTGTCGGACGTGGGGTCGGTCAAGCGGCATGTCATTCAGGCGGTTCAGCCGCATATCCCCGAAGGTGTGCATTTCATTCCCGCGCATCCTTTGGCTGGGACAGAGCATTCCGGTCCGGAATCGGGTTTCGCAAAATTGTTCGACAATCGCTGGTGCCTGCTGGTGCCTGTCGAAGGGACCGACCCGGATGCAATCGCCCGCCTTCGGGCGTTGTGGGAAGGTATGGGGTCCCATGTGGATGAGATGGACGCCGATCATCACGATCTGGTTCTGGCCGTCACGTCCCATGCGCCGCACCTGATCGCCTACACGATGGTTGGTGTGGCCGACGATCTGCGCCGGGTGACCGATAGTGAAGTGATCAAATACTCGGCTGCGGGTTTCCGGGATTTCACCCGCATTGCGGCATCTGACCCGACCATGTGGCGTGATGTGTTCCTGTCCAACAAAGATGCGACGCTGGAAATCCTGGGCCGGTTCACGGAGGAGCTGTTTGCGCTGCAACGTGCCATCCGCACCGGGGACGGGGAACATTTGTTTGACTACTTCACCCATACCCGTGCTATTCGTCGCGGCATCATCGATGCGGGGCAGGACACGGATGCTCCGGATTTCGGGCGGGGAAAGGCAGGTTCATGAGGTCATACCGGGGGCAATTTCTGATCGGGATCATGGCGTTGTGCGCCGTGGCCACACAGGCAGCCCCTCTGGAACGATCTCTGGTCCCACCTGCACGTCCGATTCTGGACCAGCAAAACGTGCAGGTTGTGTCCGCCGTTGCCCCGGTGTCCGTCGCGGTCATAACCGATCTGCGCCCCATCTCACGTCCGGTTTCACCGCAGGTCACTGCTGCACTGGCGCGACCTTCGGATTTGCCGCTGCTGGGGCCCGACACCTCGCTGATACCTAACATGAGACCTGAATTGCTTGAACAGCAGGTGCTTTTCAAAAAACGCAAGCTGCGCAAAGGGTCCGTTTGCGGAGATATCGCAATTCAGGGCAAGCCCGTCGGAAGGGTCGGCAGCGAGAATTCAGCCTGTGGCGTAAAAGATGCAGTGCAGATCACCTCTGTTTCCGGTGTGGCACTCAGCCGCCCGTCGACAATGGATTGCGGCACCGCCGTTGCGCTGAACAAATGGGTCGATAAGACAGTCAAACCCACCTTCAAACGTCGCGGCCCGGTGGTCGAGTTGCAGGTGGCGGCTCATTATGCCTGCCGAACTCGAAACAATCGTAAAGGCGCGCGGATTTCCGAGCACGGCAAAGGGCGCGCGATCGATATTTCGGCCTTCAAAATGGCCGATGGTGAGGTGGTGACTGTCTTGGAAGGATGGCGCAAGAACCCGTCACAGAAGCAGCTGCAGAAAATCTGGCGCGGCGCCTGTGGCCCGTTCGGCACCGTTTTGGGGCCGAACTCGGATAGCTACCATCGCGATCATTTCCATCTGGATACGGCACGCTACCGCAGCGGAGCGTATTGCCGTTAACGCAGGATCAGCCGCGGGGCGGGGCCCAGCGGCACCGGCCCCAGGGCGACAAAACCATCCCGGAAGTTCAGCTGAAGGTCCAGCGCGTTGGGGTTGCCGCCCAGCCCTGCCAGAAAATTCAGTGCGCGGGTGACAGGATCAACCGCCTGATCAGGCAGGGCACCTGCCGCGTTTGCCATGTCGATCATATCACGCCAGTTCTCGGCCTTGACAGCGATCTCACCACTGGGAACACCCTGCGCGTCTACATCCAGTTTACCGGCAGCAAACAGACGCAATCCACCCCATTTGATCTCGGCCAGTCGCAGGTCGATGGCCACGGGCTGCGGCCTGCTGTGTTCCAGCGCCGACCTGTCCCAGACTTTGCTGAACGTGGTGACCATGTCCAGTTCCAGCGTTTCGAAGGACTGCGGCAGCGAAGCCGCCGAATTCATAAGGACCCGCAACCGGTCGCCGGGTGTGAACCCATCCGCGCGGGCGGTAATGGCATAGGCTTCGGGCTGGGATGTTTGCGCCATGATCAGGCTCAGGGTGTCCCCGGCGGCCAGTGCAGTGGAGTTTTCGGTCACCGACCAAGCCCCTGCCGTCAGCGCCAGTTTCTCAAGCACAAGCGAAACGCCGGGCTGCAACTGTAGTTCTGCAATCAATTCATCGGCAACAATCGTTGAGGTTTGATCGTAGTAAGACAGTCGTTGCGGCGTCTCGGCAAACCGCAGCACCTGCCGGCCGGGCCAGATCGCGGGGCTTTCGAATTCGATCCAGTCCGCACGCCAGGCTGTGCCATTCACCGGATCTGCAAGGGCAGGGTTGTTCAGACGAGTCACGTGATGGGTCGGATACCCTGCCGTTGCCACGTCCGAGAAATCAGCCAGCCAGCCGCGCGCCTGTTGTTGATCAAACCAGCCAGTGATTGCCGCGCGCAGACCATATCCGGCGACAAACCAATATGCGCTCCACAGGACGCCGATAAAAATGATCACTCGTATGATACGGCGCATGAGCTTTGGCCCTTTTTCCTGCCTCGGAATTGATGTTTATAGGCCCAAACGGGCAAGGACCAGTGCAATGACGATGTGGGTTTTCGGTTATGGATCGCTGCTGTGGAATCCGGGCTTTCCGGTCGCGCGCAGCGAACGCGCGACACTGCATGGCTATGCCCGGTCCTTCTGCATGAGCTCGATCCACCACCGGGGAACCGAGGAAGAACCGGGGCTGGTGCTGGCGCTGGACGAACAGGCAAACGCGATTTGTACCGGTCTGGCCCTTGCGGTTGAAACCGGTCACGAAGACCGCACCCTGCACGAACTGCGCGAGCGCGAGCTGATTTCGTCGGCCTATGTCGAACGTATGCTGGATGTGCACCTGGAAAATGGCGACATCGTCAACGCCGTGACCTATGTGATCGATGCCGACCATGTGCAGTATTGCGGCGGGATGCCGTTGGAGGATCAGGCCCGGATCATCGCCCATGCGGTTGGCGGGCGCGGCCCGAATGACGAATACCTGTACAATACCGCCGAACATCTGGCCGAGATCGGCCTACGCGACGCCGATCTTGAGTGGTTGGCGCAACGGGTGCGCAGTATTACCGCATAAACTCTTGGCGTCACCAGTGGAATTTCGCTAGTTTCGACGCAGAGCAGGCAAATACCGGGAACCACGCGCATGGCGCAGGCACATCAGGGCGCGAGACCCCATTTCTCGCATCCAACACGGCAGATTCTGTTGATGTTGATGGCGATCGGCCTGTCCGGGCTGGGTGTGTTTCTGGCGCTGCCCTATGTGTTGCCGGTGTTCTTCGCCAACCCGTACCTGAACGGCTTCATCCTGATGGTGTTCCTGATCGGCGTTCTTGCCTGTTTCTATCAGGTGACGCAACTGATCGGATCTGTACGCTGGATCGAGGCCTTCGTCGGCGGTGTTGTTCGCGAAGACGCCCGCACGCCGCAATTGTTGGCTCCTTTGGCCTCATTGCTGCGCGAACGGGGCGCGAGGTCGCAGATCAGCTCCACTTCAACCCGCTCGATTCTGGATTCCGTAGCCGAACGGGTCGAGGAAGAGCGGGAGATCACTCGCTATATCACCAACGTGCTGATCTATCTGGGTCTTTTGGGTACGTTCTTTGGACTGGCGACAACCGTACCGGCCATTGTCGATACCATCCGCAGCCTAAACCCGCAGGAGGGCGAGGAAGGGCTGGCCGTTTTCAACCGCCTGATGACCGGGCTCGAGGCGCAATTGCAGGGGATGGGCGTTGCGTTCGGATCGTCTCTGTTGGGTCTGGCCGGGTCGCTGATCGTCGGCTTGCTCGAAGTTTTTGCAGGGCACGGGCAGAACCGCTTCTATCGCGAGCTTGAAGAATGGCTGTCTTCGATCACCCGCTTAGGTTTCGCGGGTGGAGAAGAAGGCGGTGCCGAAATTGCCGTGCTCACGCCGGTGCTGGACGCCATGTCAGAACAGATGGATGCCTTGCAGGATCTGTTCTCTGCGCAGGAAAGCGACCGGGCCGAGGTTTCTGCCAAGCTGGGTTTGCTGGTCGATGTGATCGGTGAGATGAACAACCGTCAGGCCAATACCGAAGGAGTCACCTCGGCTTTGGAACGCGTGGCGCTGGGTCAGGAAGCCCTGCTGGATCACATGCGCGATCACGGCGCGGGTGAAGGCATCGACGCCGAAAGCCGGATGCGCCTGCGCTCGATGGATGTGCAGCTGCTGCGTATCCTCGAAGAGATTTCGGCGGGCCGTCAGGAAAGCATGAACGAGTTCCGAAAGGATATAGAACTGCTGGTCAAGGCGCTGACCCTGCCGCGCGGTGCGGTGCGTACCACGCCGGAAGGAGAATAACCCATGGCGCTGTCCCGCCGCACCGGTCAACGGTTCCAGGGCTCGGTCTGGCCCGGTTTCGTCGACGCGATGACGGGGCTGTTGATGGTGCTGACCTTTGTGCTGACCATCTTCATGGTGATCCAGTTTGTGCTGCGCGAAACCATCTCGGGTCAGGAAGACGAACTGACCACATTGGCCGACGAAATCGCGGCTTTGGCGGGCGCGCTGGGGCTGGAAGAACGCGAAAACAGCCGGTTGCAGGCGCGGCTTGGGGCGTTGAACACCACCCTGTCGCGGGCTGAAGACGATCTCGCGCAAGCCCAGTCACTGATCGCGTCACTGACCACCGAGCGCGACCGTCAGGCTGCCGCATTGGATCAGGCACAGACCCGGATCACCAACTTCGAAGCGCAAGTTGCCGCCCTGCTGGCCGAACAGGAACGGGCACTGGGCGATATTGCAGCGCTTGAAACGCAGCGCGCGCAACTGTTGACCGAGCAAGAGGCGCTGAACCTGGCGCTTGCCCAAAGCCGCGAGGAAATCGACGCGCAGACCGAAGCCGCCCGTTTGGCCGCTGCCCGTCGGGAAGCACTGGAAGCACTGGTGGCGGATCTGGAGCAAGGCAGCGCCGACCGAGACGCCCAGATCACCACCCTTGAACAGCAGCTCAGCGATGAAGAAGCCGCCCGTCTGGCCGAAGCCGCCGCCGCCGAGGCATTGCGTAACCGTCTTCAGGATGCCGATGCCGAGCTGACGGCCATGACACTTGCGCTGGAAGCGCAACGCAAAGAGGCCGAAGACACACTCACCCTGTTGGCCGCAGCACAGGCGGCGCGTGCCGCGTTGGAGCGTCAGTTTGGTGACGTGAACCCGGATCAACTGCGGGCCCAGCTTGAAGCCGCTTTGCAGGCGCAGACGCAGGCGCAGGCGGATGCCGACGCACAACGCTCTCTGGCCGAGCAGCGGCAGGCCTTACTGGACCTCGCCAATGCGACGCTTTCGGATGAAAAAGAAATCTCTGCCGAGGCGCAGCGAGAAGCCGCCCTGCTGAACCAGCAGATCGCCGCCCTGCGCGGGCAACTTGGCTCCTTGCAGGCTTTGCTTGACGATTTCGAAGAACGCAACGCTGCCGCCGAGGTGCAGATTCAGACGTTAGGGCAGGACCTGAACGCCGCACTGGCTCGTGCCGCATCCGAAGAACGCAGGCGCCGTCTGCTGGAAGAAGCGGAACGCCTGCGTCTTGAGGCCGAGGCCGAGGCACTGGCCGGGCAGAACCAGGAATTGGCGGCACAGGCCGAGGACCTGCAACGCTATCGCTCGGAATTCTTCGGTCGTTTGCGGGACGTTCTTGGCGGTCAGGAAGGGGTGCGCATCGAAGGCGACCGGTTTGTGTTCTCTTCCGAGGTTCTGTTCCCGACCGGGTCCGCCGTACTGTCCGCAGAAGGGCAGCAGGAGGTCGCCAAGGTGGCTAACATCCTTCGTAGTGTTGCCGCTGAAATCCCGCCGGGTCTGAACTGGGTGATCCGGGTCGACGGCCATACCGACAACGTTCCTCTGGCCGGGTCGGGCAGGTATCGCGACAACTGGGAGCTCAGCCAGGGTCGAGCGCTGTCGGTTGTGCGCTATATGGTTGACGCACTGGGCATTCCGCCCAACCGTCTTGCAGCCAACGGGTTTGGTGAATTCCAGCCCGTAAACCCCGCTGACACGCCCGAGGCACACGCGCAAAACCGCCGGATCGAGTTGAAGCTGACCGAAAGGTAAGGTCACTGGCCCTTAGCAGCCACGAAAACAAACAGCCGATCCGCAACCGGTTATTGGCGATACCGACCCCAGCGACCCGAACCGTTGGAAAATCAAGGCGGTGCATGTCCGCCAGACGTTTCACACGCAGCCTAACCGAGATAGTTAACGCGCCCCCGGTTGAGCAGATAAGTCCTTGCCTGTGCTGGGCGAAACAAAAAAAACCCGCCTTGGTAGGCGGGTTTTCTGTTAAATGCGGCGGGCGATCAGTCCGCCGTCAGAAGCGGAGGCTTGTCACCCGAAATGCGCGGTTGATCCGGGCCAAGGATCTCAAGATCCAGATCACCTTTCTTGACCGAGACACGGACCACACCGCCTTTTGCCAGCTTGCCAAACAACAATTCTTCGGCCAGCGGTTTCTTGATGTATTCCTGAATGACGCGACCCAGCGGGCGCGCACCCATCTTGTCGTCATACCCTTTATCCGCCAGCCATTCGGCGGCTTTGGGTGTCAGATCAATGGTCACACCACGATCCAGCAACTGCGCTTCCAGTTGCAGGACGAATTTCTCGACCACCTGCAAAATGACCTCTTTCGGCAGCGGCGCGAACGAGATCACGGCATCCAGACGGTTGCGGAATTCCGGCGTGAACATGCGTTCAATCGCGGCGGTGTCTTCGCCCTCGCGACGGTCACGACCGAACCCGATCGCGGCCTTGGCCTGCTCTTGCGCCCCCGCGTTCGAGGTCATGATCAGCACCACGTTGCGGAAGTTCACTGTACGGCCGTTATGGTCGGTCAGTTCCCCATGGTCCATCACCTGCAACAGGATGTTGAACACGTCCGGGTGCGCCTTTTCAATCTCGTCCAGCAGCAACACACAATGTGGATGCTGGTCGACACCGTCGGTCAGCAGGCCGCCCTGATCGAACCCGACATAGCCCGGAGGCGCGCCGATCAGACGGCTGACCGCGTGTTTCTCCATGTATTCCGACATGTCGAAACGCAGCAGTTCAACGCCCAGCGTATCCGCCAGCTGTTTCGCCACCTCGGTCTTGCCCACGCCGGTCGGGCCGGCAAACAGATAGTTGCCGATGGGCTTTTCGGGTTCCCGCAGGCCGGCGCGGGCCAGTTTGATTGCGCTGGCCAGCGCCTCGATCGCCAGATTCTGACCAAACACCACCCGTTTCAGCGAGGCTTCGAGGTCTTTCAGCACCTCGGCATCGTCCTTGGTGACGTTCTTGGGCGGGATGCGGGCGATCTTGGCAACCACGGCCTCAATCTCTTTGACACCAATGGTTTTGCGCCGTTTGCTTTCCGCCACCAGATGCTGCGCCGCGCCAGCCTCGTCAATCACGTCGATGGCCTTGTCGGGCAGCTTGCGGTCGTTGATGTAACGTGCCGACAGCTCGACCGCCGTTTTGATCGCATCAGCGGTATACTTGATGTCGTGATGTTTTTCGAAATAAGGCTTCAGACCGCGCAGGATCTTGACGCTGTCTTCAACCGAAGGCTCGTTCACATCGATCTTCTGGAACCGGCGCGACAGGGCGCGGTCCTTTTCAAAATGCTGGCGAAACTCTTTGTAGGTGGTCGAGCCCATGGTGCGCAGCTTGCCGCCCTGCAACGCAGGTTTCAGCAGGTTCGAGGCATCCATTGCCCCGCCCGAGGTTGCACCAGCACCGATCACGGTGTGAATTTCGTCGATGAACAGCACCGCGTCGGGGTGCTCTTCCAGCTCGGTTACAACCGCTTTCAGGCGTTCCTCGAAATCGCCGCGATAACGGGTCCCGGCCAGCAGCGCACCCATGTCCAGCGAGTAGATGGTGGTGTTTGCCAAGACATCCGGCGCCTCTCCGGCGACGATCTTGTGCGCCAGACCTTCGGCGATGGCGGTTTTGCCCACGCCCGGATCGCCCACCAGCAGCGGGTTGTTCTTGCGGCGGCGGCACAGCACCTGGATGCAGCGTTCCACCTCATCCGCCCGCCCGATCAGCGGATCGACATCACCCGCACGCGATTTCGCGTTCAGGTCAATGCAGTATTTCCCAAGCGCACTTTCCTTTTGTTCCGTGTCGCCGGAACCTGACTGAGCTTCTTCTTCCACCTGATCCGCACCGGATACCGACCGGCTTTCGCCATACGCGGGGTCTTTGGCCACGCCATGGGCGATGAAATTGACCGCGTCGTACCGGGTCATGTCCTGTTCTTGCAGGAAATAGGCGGCATTGCTTTCGCGTTCGGCGAAAATGGCGACCAGCACATTGGCGCCGGTCACTTCGGTCCGGCCCGAGCTTTGCACGTGGATAGCGGCGCGTTGAATGACGCGCTGGAACGCTGCCGTTGGTACGGCTTCGGACCCGTCAATATCCGTGACCAGATTCGATAGGTCCTCGTCGATGAACTCAACCAGAGTGCTGCGCAACTCGTCCAGATCAACGCTGCACGCTTTCATGACGCGTACCGCATCGGGTTCTTCCAGAAGCGCCAGCAGCAAATGCTCCAGCGTTGCAAATTCGTGTCGCCGTTCATTCGCAGCTGCAAGGGCCGCGTGGATGGCTTGTTCCAGTGTGCTCGAGAATGAAGGCACGCGGGTGCTCCTCTGTCTTGGGTCAGAAGGGGGCGGGCTTTCGGCCGGAACCCCATCCCAACCATGTCCTCATACTATTAGAGTTTGGTTGATCGTGGCCCGGCTTCAAGGGTTTTCTTTCACTTGACAGTCACATTTGTTGTGACCGTGGCCGTGAAGAGGGGCAAATAAGCATCAGAACCTGTCTTTTCTACCCCGGATTTCGGCGAAAACCGCCGCAGGATCGGCGTTTACCATACCAAGATGGGCCTGAATCGCCGGATCCGTGGCCCTCAGGAACGGGTTGGTGGCTTTTTCAAGCGCCAAAACCGACGGAACAGTGGCTTCGCCAGCGGCGCGGGCGCGGTCGATATCGGCAATTCGCTGTTTCAGCGCAGCGTTCTCGGGATCGACGGTAATGGCGAATTTCGCGTTGGATTGTGTATATTCATGCCCCGAACAGACAAGGGTGTCGTCCGGCAAAGCGGCCAGCTTGCTCAGCGACGCCCACATCTGCGCCGGGCTGCCTTCGAACAGACGCCCACACCCGAGGGCCATCAGGCTGTCAGCGGTAAAGACGACCGCGCTTTGCGGAAGATAAAACGCGACATGACCAACCGTGTGCCCCGAAACGTCCAGCACCTCGACCAGTTCGCCACCCACCTCAAAGCTGTCGCCTTCGGCAACCTGCTGGTCCAGCGGGGGCAGGCGGTGCGCGTCGGCGGCCGCACCGATGACCTTTGCGGGGTGATGGGTCAGAATTTCGGGCAGCCCTTCAACGTGATCCCAGTGATGATGGGTCAGCAGCACATGTGACAAGCTCCATCCCCGATCTTCCAGTGCTGCAAGAATCGGCGCGGCTTCGGGCGCATCGATCAGCGCAGTCTGGCCATTGCCGCTGTCATGGGCCAGAAAGGCGTAATTGTCGCTGAGGCACGGGATTGTAACGATTTCAAGAGGCATGGCCTTTTGCCCTTTCATTGCTAGACTGCGCCCAGCTAAGCCGATTGACCGGATGTCCGCAATGCATCTTGATGTGCAGGATCTGAGGAACTTCTACTACCGCAGCACCCTTGGGCGCGCGGCACAGGCAGCTATTCGCGGGCGGCTGACCGAGCTCTGGCCCGAAGCCAAAGGTCAGACCGTTGCCGGTTTTGGCTTTGCCGTGCCGCTATTGCGCCCTTATCTGGCCGGTGCGCGCCGGGTCATCGGGCTGATGCCCGGCCCGCAGGGCGTGATGCCCTGGCCTGCGGGGATGCCCAATGTCTCTGTGCTGACAGAAGAAACCCGGTGGCCCATTGAAACCGGTCACGTGGACAAGCTGGTGGTGATGCACGGGCTGGAAACGTCCGAGCGGCCAAACCAGCTGCTGGAGGAATGCTGGCGTGTTCTGGGCCCTGGTGGCAGGGCCGTGTTCATTGTTCCGAACCGGGCGGGTCTGTGGTCACGTACGGACAAAACGCCATTTGGCTTTGGTCGTCCCTATTCCGCCACTCAGCTGGAAAATCAGCTCAGGTCGCATTACTTCCTGCCCGAGGCGCATTGCTCGGCTCTTTACATGCCGCCGTCCTTCCGGCGGTTCTGGTTGAAATCGGGCAGTCTGATCGAAAAAACCGGACAGCGCATTCCAACTGTCATGGCGGGCGGGGTGTTGATGGTTGAGGTCACAAAGAACATTCATCCGCCTCGGGGCAATGTCACCAAAGATGCCATAAGGAAGCCGATCAAGGCGCTTGACGGTTTGCTAAAGCCTGCATGACAACTGCGTGCATCCCAAAGTGACAAATTCGCGAGAAAAAAGTCACAGGAATCGCAAAAACCTGCATATTCGTAACATTTTTCAACCGGGTTGACGGGTCCAAACGGTCGCACTTGGTGTAAGTGCATGAAAATTAACATTTTGTGGATAAATCTGTTACCGCTATAGCGTATTGCTTGGTTGGTTCACCTCTGCTACATCCCCGGTGATTTTGATCCCCGACCGTCTGGCCGGGGTTTCCTCACGCCCCAAGGTAGCGGCCGCTACCCAAAATCGGGGCCTCAAATATCGGAAGGGTGGACGTGTCCGAACCAGCTTCGATTTCCACAGGCATCGCCGAGCGCTATGCCACCGCGATCTTCGAGATCGCAAAAGAGAATAATGACCTTGCGGGTCTGGAATCCGGCATCAATGATCTGGCAGCAGCACTGGGCGACAGTGCCGACCTGCGTGACCTGATCGCATCGCCTTTGATTTCGCGGGCCGAGCAAGAAGGAGCAATTGCCGCTGTTGCTGACAAGATGGGGCTGAACGCCATCCTGCGCAACACGCTGGCTCTGATGGCGCAGAAACGCCGCCTGTTTGTTGTGCCGCAACTGGTGCAGGTGCTGCGTGACATGCTGGCAGATGAGCGTGGCGAAGTGACCGCCGATGTCGCCTCGGCCAAGGCGCTGACCAAGACACAACTGGAAAAACTGTCCAAGACGCTGTCCGAGCGTGTGGGCAAGACCGTAACTATCAATGCGACCGTGGATGAAAGCCTCATCGGCGGTCTTGTCGTCAAAGTGGGCTCGAAAATGATCGACAGTTCGATCCGTTCGAAGCTGAACTCCCTACAGAATGCAATGAAAGAGGTCGGATAAATGGGAATCCAAGCTGCAGAGATTTCTGCAATCCTGAAGGACCAGATCAAGAATTTTGGTCAGGAAGCCGAAGTGGCCGAGATCGGTCGCGTGCTGAGCGTCGGTGACGGGATTGCCCGTGTATATGGCCTGGACAACGTTCAAGCCGGTGAGATGGTCGAATTCCCCGGCGGCATCATGGGTATGGCGCTGAACCTGGAAAGCGACAACGTCGGTGTCGTTATTTTCGGTTCTGACCGTGACATCAAAGAAGGTGACACTGTCAAGCGCACCAACTCGATCGTGGACGTTCCGATCGGTGACGAGCTGCTGGGCCGTGTTGTTGACGGTCTGGGCAACCCGCTGGATGGCAAAGGTCCGATCAATGCCACCAAGCGTGGCGTTGCAGACGTCAAGGCACCTGGCATCATCCCGCGTAAATCGGTGCACGAACCGATGGCAACCGGCCTGAAATCGGTTGACGCGATGATCCCGATTGGCCGCGGCCAGCGCGAGCTGATCATTGGTGACCGCCAGACCGGTAAAACCGCCGTGGCTCTGGACACCATCCTGAACCAGAAGGTCTATAACGAAGCCGCAGGCGACGACGAGTCGAAGAAACTGTACTGCGTTTACGTTGCGATCGGTCAGAAGCGTTCGACCGTTGCCCAGCTGGTGAAGAAACTGGAAGAATCCGGTGCGATTGAATATTCGATCGTTGTCGCCGCAACCGCGTCCGACCCGGCACCGATGCAGTTCCTGGCACCCTATGCCGCAACCGCGATGGCGGAGTATTTCCGCGACAATGGCCGTCACGCGCTGATCATCTATGATGACCTGTCGAAACAGGCCGTGTCCTATCGTCAGATGTCGCTGCTGCTGCGCCGCCCGCCGGGCCGCGAAGCCTATCCGGGTGACGTTTTCTACCTCCACTCCCGTCTGCTGGAACGTTCGGCGAAGCTGAACGAAGATTTCGGTGCCGGCTCGCTGACCGCTCTGCCGGTTATCGAAACCCAGGGTGGTGACGTTTCGGCCTTTATTCCGACCAACGTGATCTCGATCACCGACGGTCAGATCTTCTTGGAAACCGAACTGTTCTATCAGGGCATCCGTCCTGCCGTGAACACCGGTCTGTCGGTTTCGCGTGTGGGCTCGTCGGCTCAGACCGACGCGATGAAATCGGTTGCCGGTCCGGTCAAGCTGGAACTGGCTCAGTATCGCGAAATGGCGGCCTTTGCGCAGTTTGGGTCCGACCTCGACGCCGCAACCCAGCAGCTGCTGAACCGCGGTGCGCGCCTGACCGAGCTGATGAAGCAGCCGCAGTACTCGCCGCTGACCAACGCGGAAATCGTCTGCGTCATCTTCGCGGGCACCAACGGTTACCTCGACAAGATCGACGTGTCGGATGTTGGCCGCTACGAGGCTGGCCTGCTGGCGCATCTGCGCGGCAAGCACGCTGACCTGCTGAAGTGGATCACCGACGAAGATCCGAAGATCAAAGGCGACGCGTCCGACAAACTCAAAGCAGCGATCGACGAATACGCCGCGACCTTCGCTTGATAGGAGGTTCCGATGCCTAGTCTGAAGGACCTTAAAAACAGGATCGAGTCGGTCAAATCGACCCGCAAGATCACCAAGGCCATGCAGATGGTCGCGGCCGCAAAACTGCGCCGCGCCCAGGAATCTGCCGAAGCCTCGCGCCCTTATGCCGAGCGGTTCAATGCCGTGATGGCCGGGCTGGCGGCGTCGGTCGGGGGCAGCGACAGCGCCCCCAAGCTGCTCCGTGGTACGGGCAGTGATGATGTCCATCTGCTGGTTGTGTTGACAGCTGAACGCGGCCTGTGTGGCGGCTTCAACTCGAACATCGCCAAGCTGGCCCGCCAGAAGGCGGAAGAGCTGCGCGGCAAGGGCAAGACGGTCAAGATTCTGACCGTCGGCAAGAAAGGCCGCGACGCGCTCAAGCGTGATTTTGGCGATCTGTTCGTTGGGCATGTGGACCTGAGCGAGGTCAAGCGTCTGGGTTATTCCAACGCGCAGGACATCGCAAAGGACATCCTGTCCCGCTTCGACGGGGGCGAGTTCGACGTTGCCACGATCTTCTACTCGAAGTTCGTCAACGTTGTGACCCAGATCCCGACGGCACAGCAAGTCATCCCCGCCTCGTTCGAGGAATCGGAAGGTGACGACAGCGGTGCCATTTTCGACTACGAGCCCAGCGAAGAGGCCATTCTGGCCGACCTGCTGCCCAAGGGGGTTGCGACCGCGATCTTCTCGGCTCTGCTCGAAAACGGAGCGTCTGAACAGGGCGCGCGGATGTCCGCAATGGACAACGCGACACGCAACGCGGGTGAGATGATCGACAAGCTGACGATCCAGTTCAACCGCTCGCGTCAGGCCGTGATCACCAACGAGCTGATTGAAATTATTTCCGGCGCCGAGGCGCTGTAGAGACAAACCGGAGACGAAACATGGCGAATGCAAAAGGCAAAGTCACACAGATCATCGGGGCCGTCGTCGACGTGCACTTCGAAGATCAGCTGCCTGAAATTCTGAACGCGCTGGAAACCACCAACAACGGCAAGCGCCTGGTGTTGGAAGTTGCTCAGCACCTGGGTGAAAACACTGTCCGCACCATCGCGATGGACGCGACCGAAGGTCTGGTCCGTGGTGAAGTGGTCACCGACACCGGTGCACCGATCTCGGTTCCGGTTGGCAACGCCACCCTGGGCCGCATCCTGAACGTGGTCGGCGAGCCGATCGACGAAAAAGGCCCGGTTGAGGCAACCGAAGCGCGCGCGATCCACCAGCCCGCACCGACCTTTGCCGAACAGTCGACCGAGTCCGAAGTTCTGGTCACCGGCATCAAGGTGGTTGACCTGCTGGCCCCTTACGCCAAAGGCGGTAAGATCGGCCTGTTCGGCGGCGCCGGCGTTGGTAAAACCGTTCTGATCATGGAACTGATCAACAACATCGCAAAAGTGCACTCGGGCTTCTCGGTGTTTGCGGGTGTTGGTGAACGGACCCGTGAAGGCAACGACCTGTATCACGAGATGATCGAATCGAACGTGATCAAGCCGGACAACCTGTCGGAAAGCCAGGTGGCCCTGGTTTACGGTCAGATGAACGAGCCTCCGGGTGCGCGTGCGCGTGTTGCTCTGACCGGTCTGACTCTGGCCGAGCAGTTCCGCGACCAGTCCGGTACCGACGTTCTGTTCTTCGTCGACAACATCTTCCGCTTTACACAGGCGGGTTCCGAGGTGTCGGCTCTGCTGGGTCGTATTCCGTCCGCCGTGGGCTACCAGCCGACACTGGCTACCGACATGGGTGCCCTGCAGGAACGCATCACCTCGACAAAGGCCGGATCGATCACTTCGGTGCAGGCGATCTACGTGCCTGCGGACGACTTGACCGACCCTGCGCCGGCAACCTCGTTTGCTCACTTGGATGCGACCACCGTTCTCAACCGTGCGATCTCGGAAAAGGGTATCTACCCGGCGGTTGACCCGCTCGACTCGACCTCGCGCCTGCTCGACCCGGCCATCGTCGGCGAAGAGCACTACAAGGTTGCGACCGACGTTCAGCAGATCCTCCAGCGCTACAAGTCGTTGCAGGACATCATCGCCATCCTCGGCATGGACGAACTGTCGGAAGAGGACAAGCTGACCGTGGCCCGTGCCCGTAAGATCGAACGCTTCCTGTCGCAGCCGTTCGACGTGGCCGAGGTCTTCACCGGCTCGCCGGGTGTTCAGGTTCCTCTGGATGTCACCATCTCGTCGTTCAAGGCCGTTGTGGCTGGCGAATACGATCACCTGCCCGAAGCAGCCTTCCTGATGGTTGGCGGCATCGACGAAGTGATCGCCAAAGCCGAAAAAATGGCAGCAGCAGCCGCCTAAGGAGTATCCCTGATGGCAAACACGATGCATTTCGACCTCGTCAGCCCCGAGCGGAGCCTTGCTTCGCTCGAGGTCACCGCGGTCCAGATTCCCGGCGCGGACGGGGACATGACGGCGATGCCCGATCATGCCCCCACCATCACAACGCTGCGCCCCGGTCTGCTGAAGGTTGAGGCACCCGAAGGGTCCAGCGAATACCTGGTCACCGGCGGGTTTGCCCAGATCAACGGCGACAGCCTGTCGGTTCTGGCCGAAAAGGCGGTTCCGGTTTCGGAAATCACCCGTTCGCATATGGACGAGCTGATTGCCGAGGCACGCGCCTCGCACGAAGCGGCAAAGGGCGGCGACGACATGTCGATCGTCGACGAAGCCGCCAAGCTGCTGGCCGATATGGAAGCTCTTGGGACACATATGAGCCTGTAATTGGCTTAACAGTGGAAAATTGGAATGGCCTCGCAATTGCGGGGCCGTTTTTTTGTCGTGCTTTTGCCAGAAAGCCGGGGTAAGTTGCGGAAATTCAAGTATAATGATGAAAACATGAAAAAATTTCTGACCCATCCCATTGGCATCGATCAGGGTGAAAGTGTTCTGTTTTCGGAATTTGCCGAAGGCGGGGACATGTGGACTGGCGAAGGCCCCCGCGAACGTCGGAAACCCATCCAATTCAAGGACACGTTTCTTAGCCCGCCCATGGTTCAGATCGGGATTTCCCTTTGGGATGTCGACACATCATCAGCCCTGCGCGCCGAGGTTCAGGCAGAAAACATCACCTCGGAAGGGTTTGAAGCGGTGTTTCGGACATGGTCCGACACGCGGATTGCCCGCATCCGGATCAGCTGGACTGCGTTTGGAGAGGTGGCACACCCGGACGACTGGAACATTTCCTGATCCGGGGCTTACAGGACAGGCGCAGGACTCAGTCGTCTTGCGCTTCGATCATATCGACCCGTGTGGCGTGGCGGCCACCTTCGAATTCGGCACCCAGAAACGCATCCACAATATCCAGCGCCTGACCTTCGCCGACAACGCGCGCGCCAATCGACAGCATGTTGGCATTGTTGTGCTGGCGGATCATCCGCGCAGAAAACGCATCCGAACAGACACCGCAGCGAATGCCGGGCACCTTGTTTGCGGCCATCATGATGCCCTGACCCGTGCCGCAGAGGATAATGCCCAATCCGCAATCCCCCGAAGCCACGGCCAGTGCCGCGGCCTTGCCGTGTTTGGGGTAATGGGTGCTTTCAGGGGTCGTCGGGCCGATATCGACCACGTCCCAGCCTTGCTGCGCGATGTGGTTGGCCACAGCCTGACGCAGCTCGATTGCCGCGTGGTCGCTGGAAAGAACAATGCGTTTGTTGCCAGTCATGGAGATCGGTCCACTTGTGTCGCTGATCGCGCACATGGGTCAGGCTTGTGCGCAATCGGTGGTTCAAAAAGAAAGGGACGACACATCCTGTCGCCCCGTCCAAACTCAATCCATCTGGTACATGGATTCGTAGATCGGTGTCAGCGTCTTGTCTTCGAACAGGGATGACACGCTGGTTCCGTTCCAGATGTTCAGGATCGCCTGCGTAAAGATAGGCGCGGTCGGAACAATGCGGATGTTCTTGGCGCCCAAAATCTCTTTGGTCGGCTGGATGGTGTCGGTCAGCACCAGCGACTTCATCACCGAATTTGTCACCCGTTCCACCGCAGGGCCGCTCATGACGCCATGCGTGATGTAGGAATGAACCTCTTTCGCACCGTTATCCAGCAGCACCTGCGCCGCCTTGCACAGCGTTCCGGCGGTGTCGCACATGTCGTCCACGATCAGACAGATCTTGTCCTTCACATCCCCGATCACGGTCATCTCGGCCACTTCGCCAGCTTTCTCGCGGCGCTTGTCCACGATCGACAGAGGGGCGTTGATCCGCTTGGCCAGTTCGCGTGCGCGGGCCACGCCGCCCACGTCGGGTGAGACCACCATGATTTCATCTAGATTTCCCTTGAACTGATGCTTCACATCCAGCGCAAAGATCGGCGAGGCATAAAGGTTGTCCACGGGCATATCGAAAAAGCCCTGAATCTGGGCCGCGTGCAGGTCCATTGTCAGGATCCGTTCGATCCCGGCCCCTGTCAGCATGTTGGCCACCAGCTTGGCGCTGATGGGCGTGCGGGCCTTGGTGCGACGGTCCTGACGGGCGTACCCGAAATACGGGATCACGGCGGTGATCCGCTGCGCGGACGACCGGCGCAGCGCATCGGCGATGATCAGCAGTTCCATCAGGTTGTCATTGGCCGGGTTCGAGGTCGGTTGGATAATGAACATATCCTCGCCGCGCACATTTTCGAACACTTCCACGAAAATCTCACCGTCGTTGAACCGTTCGACACGCGCATCGACCAGACCCTGATCAACGCCTCGGTACAGGCTCATGCGGCGTGCGATGGCTTGGGCAAGCGGAAGGTTGGCGTTCCCAGCGATAAGCTTGGGTTCGTGAAGTGTCGGCATCGGCTGAGGTCCCCGGGCAGCAATGGCAATGTGACAGAATCGTGATGTTGACACCGCTTAGCATGGCCTTACCGTCCCGCAAAGGTAACGCAGCGGAGAAAGTGCACATGACCCAGATTGACTACTTTTTTGCGACACTCTCGCCCTATTCCTATCTGGCAGGGATGCGGTTGGAAGAAATCGCGGCGAAACACGGCGCGACGATCAACTATAAGCCGCTGGACATTATCGCCCTGTTCGCGCGCACCGGGGGGACCCCTCCGAAAGACCGGCATATCTCTCGTATCGAGTACCGCGCACAGGAGCTGCTGCGCCAATCGAAGAATCTGGGGATGGAGTTCAATCTGAAACCCGCGCACTGGCCGACCAACATGGCCCCGTCATCTTATGCGGTTATTGCCGCGATCAAGGACGGCTCGGGCGATGTGGGTAAGCTGTGTCATAGCTTCCTTCGCGCCTGCTGGGCCGAGGAAAAGGATATCGCACAGGACGATGTCATCCGCGAATGTCTGACGCAAGCCGGGTTTGATCCCGGTCTGGCAGACAGCGGCTTGCTGGTGGGCGCAGAAACCTACGCCGCCAACCTCGAGGAAGCCGTGGACCGGGGTGTCTTCGGCGCACCGTTCTACATCACGCCCGACGACCAGCGGTTCTGGGGTCAGGACAGGCTGGACGATCTGGACCGGCATCTGGCCGAGATGACCGAGTGACGGTCGGCGCCGTGACGCGATCCGTTTTCGTCAGGCACTTGGGCGAGGGGGAGCGGAAACTGCTCGCCCTCCATTGCACGATTGCACATTCCGGTGCCTGGTCCGGTTTGGCCATTGTGCTGGATGGTTGTGCGTCATTTATTGCCCCGGATATGCTGTCGCATGGGCGCAGCCCGGATTGGGACGGGCAGGTTGATTTCTTTGACGCTGTGACCAAACCGGCCCTGGCTGAATTGACCGAACCCATGGATGTAATCGGGCATTCCTTTGGGGCGATGATCGCGCTTAGGCTGGCGATCGAACATCCCGACCGTGTGCGCAGCCTGATCCTGATCGAACCCGTGTTCTTTGCAGTTGCAAAACAGGATGCGCCGCTGTTGTTCGAACAGCACGAACGGGACTCCGAGCCGGTCAACGCGGCCTTCGCATCTGGTGACAAGGTTTTGGCCGCGCGCCTGTTCAACAGGGCGTGGAGCACAAAGATCAGCCCCAAATGGCCTGATTTGCCCGAACGCACGCGGGCAAATATGGTGCGCGGGATCGATGCGGTTCCGGCTGTGCAGCCTGTGCTCTACGATGATCAGGCAGGTTTGCTTGACCCGGATAGGCTCCGGCGTGCATCGATGCCGACCCTGCTGCTGAGCGGGTCAGAGACGCCGCCGGTGATCCACGCGATTTGCGCCGGGCTGCAACGGCGTCTGCCTGATGCGCGCCATGAAAGCATCAGCGGCGCAGGGCACATGCTGCCGATTTCACACCCTGATGAAACCGGCGCTTTGCTGCGGGCGTTCTGGCAGGCCAACGCCCCGTTAGGCGTCAAAGCAGATTGAGAAACTGATCGATCTCCGCCGCTCCGATGGACCAGTCGCAAACCAGCCTGCACGCGAGGTTTTCGTTGTTATCCTCGCCTTCCAGCTCTGCACCCCAAAGGTGATAAACCGCGCCTGCCTTGTGCAGTTGCTTGTGCTTCGCGCGTGGGAATGAGGCAAAGATCATATTGGCCTGCGGTTCGTGCAGAAATGCGGCCCCCTTGGCGCGCAACCCCTCGGCCAAGCGGGCGCAGTTGTCATTGGCCTGACGCGCCATCTTCAGCCACAGGTCGTCTTCCAGATAGGCCGCCATCTGAGCGGACAGATAGCGGTGTTTGGAAAACAGATGCGCCCCGCGCTTGCGCCGCAGCTCAAACTCCCAGGCTTTGCTTTCATCAAAGAACACAACCGCCTCGACACCCATGAGACCGTTCTTGGTGCCACCAAAACTGACAGCATCTACACCTGCTTTCCATGTCATATCCGCAGGGGAACAGTTCAGCGCAACCAACGCGTTGGTAAAGCGCGCGCCGTCCAGATGCACGGGCAGGCCGTACGTCTTGGCGACCTCGCACAGGGCCTGCAACTCTGCCAGCGAATAGACCGATCCGCGCTCGGTCACTTGTGTGATCGACACAGGTCCGCGCTGCGGCCCATGTACGCCGCGTGTTTCCTCGCCCAGAATTGACCCGCGCAAAGCCTCAGGGGTCATCTTGTCTCCGCCCGGTACCAGGGTCAGCTTGGCGCCGCTGTAAAACTCCGGCGCGTTGCATTCGTCCTCGTGGATATGCGCGACTGGGGAACAGAAAACCGTTTCCCAAGGCTTTGACAATGTTGCAAGGGCCAGAGAATTCGCGGCTGTCCCCGTCGCCACCAGATAGACCGCAGCACCCGGAGCCTCGAAGATGCTGCGGATACGGTCGCGCACCTCGTTCATCAGCGTATCCGCACCATAGGCCATCTGATAGCCCTGATTGACCTCGGCCAGCCTGGCCATGACCTGCGGATGAACCGGCCCGGAATTGTCAGACGCGAAATGCATCAGCTTGGCTCCTCGATTATGTAATCTTCCCACTCTTCCATGGGTGTCTCAAACTCGGACACTGTGCGCCCCTGAACCGAGACCCCGGCGGCATGCACACTGTCCGCTGTACCAGATATCAACGGGTGCCAGTCGTAAAGCGGTTTGCCTTCCCACAGCAACCGATACGCGCAGGTTTGTGGCAACCAATAGGCATGTTCGTCGATATTGTCGGGGGTCATGACGATGCATTCGGGCACGAATTGATGCCGGATGTCGTATTGTACGCAGCGGCAGCTTTCGTCATCCAACAGGCGGCACGCGACGCAGGTCAGGGCAACCTCGCCCGTGTCTTCATCTTCCAGCTTGTTCAGGCAGCATTTGCCGCAGCCATCACATAACGCCTCCCACTCGCGCTGGTTCATTTGGCGCAGGGGTTTGCGCTCCCAAAACCGGGCAGGCAGGCCCGCGCGTTCAATCGGATCAACACTCATAGGGTGGTCAATATACCGCGGGCCTGTTTGCAGTCGGCATCCATCTGCGTGATCAGACTCTCCAGCCCGTCAAATGTCATCTCGGGGCGCAGAAAGTCGATCAGACCCACCGACAGCGTCGCCCCGTACAGATCGCCCGAAAAGTCGAACAGGAAGGTTTCGATATTGGGCACCTGGCCGTTAAACATCGGACGTACCCCGATCGAGGCCGCGCCGTGATAGCTGCCTTTATGCGGCCCATCCAACACGTCCACCAATACGGCGTAGACACCGAACTTTGGCGGGTGCAGCCCTTCGATGGACATATTCGCGGTGGGAAAGCCCAACTCGCGCCCGCGCTGTTCGCCCCCGATCACTTCGCCTTCGATCCGGTGCCAGTGTCCCAGCATCGCGGCTGCGTCCCGCGGTCGGCCGTCGCTCAGCGCGGTGCGAATGGCGGTTGAGGACACAACGTTTTCCGACCGTTCCATCAAAGGCGCAATCGTCACGCCGAACCCCATGTCCCGCCCGAACCGCACCAGATCCTGCGCCGTGCCGCTGCGGCCCTTGCCAAAGCAGAAATCGGCCCCCACCACGACATGCGACAGGCCCAGCCCGTCGCAGATCACGTTGCGTGCAAACTCTTCCGGCGATAGCCCTGCCAGCGCGGCGTTGAACGGCAGTTCATACAGCTTCTCTACGCCCAGCTTTTCCAGCCGGTGCGCCCGCGCATTGCCCCGCATCAGGCGGAACGGAGGCGTGTCCGGCGCAAAATACTCCCGCGGATGCGGCTCGAAGGTCAACACACCCAGCGGCGCGTCTGGCGCAGCATTACGGGCCAGTTCGATGACCGACTGGTGCCCCAAATGAACGCCGTCGAAATTCCCGATTGCCACGCTGGCGCCGCGATCTTCTGGCTGGACGAACTGGATATCCCGGATGATGTGCATAGACGATTGCGTAGCGGCGCGAGTCAATTTGTTCAAGCGGCAGTTTGAATTCCAAGAATGCGATCCTGCGAATGAGCTTTGAACATTTCGCTTGGCCGGGAAAATGCACGAGGCCAATCCAAGTATTTCAGGTCAGGCGCCTCCAACCGCTTGATTCAAAAAAAACTCTGGGTTTAGACTGAAAATCCGGTCCCCTGGATTTAGGCGCACCGGATCAAAGCCCGGCCAGGTTCGAACGAACCCAGCACAGGAGGCAGACCCATGTACCGAATGCGACTGTTCGCGATTCGTCATGCCCGCACTTTCGAGTGGATCTATAAATGTGTCGAACGCGGCATGGTCGCGATGGACCCGCTATTTGCAAAGATCGGATATAACCGCGTCGAACGCCCCATCGCACTGGTCGAGAAGGGCGTCAAAACCCTGTTGTTCGATTGCAAGATGTGCGGGCAATGCGTGTTGTCATCCACCGGCATGTCCTGCCCGATGAACTGCCCAAAGCAATTGCGCAATGGCCCATGTGGCGGCGTACGTCCCGGCGAGTTTTGTGAGGTGAAGCCGGATATGAAATGTGTCTGGGCCCTGGCTTGGAACGGAGCCAGCCGCATGCGGAACGGAGCCGACAAGATAAAAGAAGTTCTGCCACCGGTGGAGCACACGTTGAAAGGCTCGTCATCCTGGTTGCGGGTCAGCCGCGAGATTGCAGCGCACGAGCGCGAGACCCGGGATGCTGCCCGATTGGCGCTGGCCGAGGCATTCCCCGAAGCGCGCGAGAATGAACCTTCTGCGGCACCACTGGCCGCCGAACCACCCAACGCGATAAACCGGGAACTGAAGAAATGAGTGATACCCATCGCAACGAGGTGGAGCCGATTGGCTATGTTCCGGTTCCCCAAGGATATGTGTCGCACAGCCGGTTGGAAAAGGTACTCCGTTCAGGCCGTTTCGCAGTCACCGCCGAATTGAACCCACCCGACAGTGCCGACCCCGAGGATGTTTTTCAGGCGGCCCAACCGCTTGGTGAAGTGGCTGACGCGATCAATGCAACCGATGCTTCGGGCGCGAACTGTCACATGTCCTCGATTGGGATTTGTGCCTTGCTGACGCGCGCGGGTTATTCTCCGGTCTATCAGATTTCCTGCCGCGACCGGAACCGGATTGCCATTCAGGGAGATGTTCTGGGGGCTGCGGCGTTGGGCGTCAGTAACGTGCTGTGCCTGACCGGCGACGGCGTCGGCGTCGGGGATCAGCCGGGGGCAAAACCGGTTTTCGATTTCGATTCCCTGACCCTGTTGCGGACGATCCGCACGATGCGCGATCAGGGAATGTTCCTTTCTGGTCGTAAGATCACGCGCCCGCCGCAACTGTTCCTTGGTGCTGCCGAAAACCCCTGTATCCCGCCTTATGACTGGCGACCTGACCGTCTGGCAAAGAAGGTTGAGGCCGGGGCCGAGTATATTCAGACCAATTACATCTACGACATTCCGCTGTTCGAGAAATTCATGGCGCGGGTGAGGGATGCGGGGCTGGACAAGAAAGTGTTCATCATCGCGGGCGTCGGCCCCATCGCGTCAGCGCGTGCGGCACGCTGGATGCGCAGCAATGTTCCCGGCATTCACATCCCCGATCAGGTCATCGAGCGGATGGAGAAAGCCGAAAAGCCAGCTGACGAGGGCAAGAAGATCTGTATCGAACTGATCCAGCAGATCCGCGATATCGCGGGGGTGTCCGGCGTTCATGTGATGGCCTACAGGCGCGAACACGTGGTGTCAGAGATCATTCTGGAATCCGGTGCGTTGAAAGGGCGAAAACGCGCCCGACCGTCCTGAAAGGCACAGGCAAAAAACAGCGTCCAAACAAAAAAGGCACCGGTCGGGCGCCTTTTGCATGGAAGTGTTCGCCGATCAGTCGAACTTGCGCGACGGGGCCAGTACCATGGCTTCACCGATCAGAACCTTCTTGCCCTCGACCGAGCAATGGCAATCCAGTTTGACGCGACGCTTGGAAAAGTCGATGTCGATAACTTTGACCTCGGCGTAAACCATGTCACCGGGGCGCACGGGGGCCAGGAACTTCAGTGACTGCCCCATATAGACCGTGCCATGGCCCGGCAGTTGTTCGCCAATCACGGCCGAAATCAGCCCAGCTGTCAGCATCCCGTGCGCGATGCGCGCTTCGAAGATTGTATCGCGGGCATAATCATCATCCAGATGCACCGGATTCCGGTCTGTCGAGATCTGCGCAAACATCTCGATATCTTCGTCCGTCACCACTTTGCGCAGGTGGCGGGACATGCCCATTTCGATGTCTTCGATACAGATCGTTCCGCGTGGAAGATTGTCCAACATGTTGCCCTCACTCGAAATCGACCGAGAAAGAAAAAACCACTATCCGGCCTAGGTTGGCAACTTTATTACTTCGCAGTTGCAGAAAATCAAGTCTTTTCTTGCTATCTCAATCGACCGATAGTGTAGGTCGGGTTGATCTTTTCCCTTTCGATATAAGCCGTTAGGGATTCGTGATCCGGATGGTGCGACGTTTTTGTCTCGGCCGCCGCCAGCCCGCCCGAAATGAACAGGGAATCAATGCCTTCACCCATACCCCCCAGAATGTCCGTATGGGGGCCGTCGCCGATCACCAGAATGTCGCTATCCGGGATATCATGGCCCAGTTCCTGCAACCTGCGGCGCGCCAGATCGTAGATCGGCGGGTGCGGTTTGCCGAAATACAGGCTCTCGCCGCCCATCTCGGTATAGAGCTTTGCCAAAGCGCCGGCACACCATTCGCGCACCTCGCCGCGATCGACAACAATATCGGGGTTTGCGCATAGCAGCTTCATGCCCATCTGCTTGGCATAGAGGAAATCGGGGCGGTTCACGTCCGGGTCAGCCATCGGATCAAAGGGACCACAGCAGACGATCCCTTCGGCCTCTCTTAGCGGGACACGTTCGATATGGATCGGGTGGTGCAGCAGTTTCAGTGGCTCGAAAAAGCCCGCATCGCGCTGCCATTCCCCCATGAAGTAAACCTTGTGCCCGACAGCGCCACGGAACATCGCCGACCGCGCGGAATCGCCGCTGGTGGCAATGGTGTCATAGGCGTCTGCGGGAACATTGAACTGCACCAGTTGCTCGGCCACACCCGCGCGGGGTTTGGGCGAGTTCGTGACCAGCACGACAAGCCCCCCGTCCGCGCGATAGGCTTGAAGGGCTGCAACAGCTTCGGGATAGGCCGTGATCCCGTTGTGAACGCACCCCCACAGATCGACAAACAACGCTTTGTAGCGGGCAGAGATTTCGGAAAGCGCGTGAACGATCTGGGTCATATGTGGCCTCAAGCTGAAACTGCACGAGCCTTATGACCGATTGGCAAGGGATTGGCCACCAATCGATCGGTGGCCGCCCTGTATTTCGTCGGTTGGGTAAAGGTCTGTTTAAGCGCAATGCCGAAGGCGCAGACTGAAGACCAATAATGCGAGGCCCGTTTTACTCAGAATGACGGACCCCGCGTGTTTTTTCAGACCTTCAGGTTCGGAATGATCTGCTTTTTACGGCTCATGATGCCCGGCAGAACCACGGCGTCGCCATCGACGGATGCACCAAAGCTTTTCTCGGCAACGGTTTTGACCAGATCATTGGGCACCAGCAGGGTGGCTTCCTCGTTCAGGATATCGACGACGAACAGCAGCACCTGATCGACACCGTCTTCTTTGGCGACATCCACCATCGAACCCGCCAGGCTTGCCTTGCGGTCCAGAATGACACCCGGCGCAGTGGTTTCCAGAACCGAGACGCGGAATTTGGTGCCATCGACCTCGTATTCCTTGCTGTCCATGCGGATCAGTTCGGCATCCGAGAAGGACGAGACATCCGATTTCGCCGCAAACATATCTGCCGCGTAAGCCGAGATATCCAGCTCCAACTCGGCCGCCAGCCGCTCTGCGACCTCGCGGTCATGGGGCGTGGTGGTGGGCGAGCGGAATTCCAGCGTGTCCGAAAGGATGCAGGTCAGTGCCGCGCCCTTGATGGCGTCGGGCATCTTGGCTGCATCGTCGCCCATCAGGTCAACCATGATGGTGGCCGTGCAGGCCAGCGGGCGCACGGTGATGTCGATCGGGCCTTTGGTTTCCAGACCACCGACCAGCTTGTGGTGGTCGATGATGGCGCGGATGTCTGCGTCATTGACGTTGGCGGGCAGTTCGGCGGGGTTGTTGGTGTCGACGATGACCACCGGAGTGTCCGCGGCCAGATCGTCCAGGATGCGCGGTTTGGGCAGGTCCCAGTTGTCCAGCATGAACGCCGCTTCGGTGTTGGGTTCGCCCAACAGCACGGGCTCGGCCTGCACACCTTTGATTTCGTTAAGGTACCACGACCACAGGATCGGCGAGCCTGTGGAATCGGTGTCGGGGGATTTGTGGCCAAATACGAGCGTTGTCATGTCAGCGTCCTGCGGAATGGAAATTTGCGCGCCTTATAGGGCGGACAAACGTCCTTGTCACGCCACAGCAGCCCGTCTGCGACGCTTGGTCTGAAAACCGCTGAACCGGCTTAGAAAGCGGCGCGTGTCAGCGTGTATCCGGCCTGCTCCAGCTGGTTCAGCAAACCGTGATCGTCACTCAGATGACCTGCGCCGACCGCGATCACCGCTGTCTGATCCGTGATGGCCAGAATATGCTCCATCCACAGGGCATTCCGCTGGACCAGCATCTGCTGCTCGAACCCGTTCCATTCCTCATCGAAGACGTCCCGGCTCAGCCCGGATTCCTCGAACCCCTGCAGGCGGGCAAATTGTATGATCTCGGCGTGCTTTTCTTCCAGATATCCATTGGCCATGGTGGCCAGTTGATCGTTGCTTCCCATCATCGCCCCGGACAGCCGCACCAGCGACTCGACCTGCTGTTCCAGAGGGTGGCTGTCGAACATGGCGATCAGGTCGTCGATACGTTCCAGCGAGTATTGCGGAATGCCGTTTTCTGCGGCCAGATCGTTCAGGCGGGCGTCCATGCCGTAGGTCCCGTTCGGATCTTCCATCATGCAGGGCGGGATGCTCAGCATCATGCTCAAGAACCACGGTCGCATTTTGGCTGCCATCCAGCCGGGAATGCCGCGCTGGTTCAACGCGGTCGAGAATGCGGCCCAGTCTTCATCTCCCATCAGGTCGATCAGGGTCGGCCCGGATGTGATCATTACAGCGTTGAGATTATTGGCCAGGTTTTTTTCGAATGCGTCCATGTCAGTCTGGGTGACTTCGAAATAGAACGCGTCAGCCTTGCTCAGGTCCGGAGACAGGCGTTCAACCACCTTTTCCATGCGTTCGTCATACGTGTGCAGGGTGCCAATGATGTGCAGAACCGTGTCATCCTTGCGCGCAATCCAGTGGTTGCCTTCCGGAAAGGGGATGTCCGCCACCGCGCGCTGCAACTCGGCCCGCGCGTCATCCGACAGCTGCGGGCGCAGGTCCTGCCCATCGCACGCAGCCGCAGCCGTGATCGGGGCCAGTAGAAAAGCAAGAAATGTCAGCAGGCGCATGAACCCATCCGGTGTTGTGTCATCAAGGTGTTCCAGACATAGCCATGCCTGCGACCCATGTTCAAGCAACCCGTCTGGTATTCCTCAACAATCTGCGTAGCATAGGCCCCATGAACCGCGAGCAGGACCTCTATCCCCCGATCAAGGCGCTTTTGGAGCGTCAGGGATACACCGTCAAAGGAGAAGTGGGCGCTGCCGATATCGTCGCGATGCGCGAAGACGAGCCGCCTGTGATTGTCGAGCTCAAGCTCAGGTTCACGCTGTCCCTGTTCCATCAGGCAATTGCCCGCCTGAAACTCACGGATCAGGTCTATATCGGGGTCAGCAAACCCACCGGGCGCACGGCCCGGCGGGCGCTCAGGGACAATCTGGCGCTGTGCCGCAGGCTTGGTCTGGGTCTGATCACCGTACGTACCGATGGCACGGTCGAGGTGCAATGCGATCCGGGGCCCTATGCGCCGCGCAAGAACAAGGCCAGGGCGGCGCGGCTGCTGCGCGAATTCGACCGGCTGGAGGGCGACCCCAATTCCGGGGGCGCGACACGTCATGGGATCGTGACGGCCTACCGCCAGGATGCGCTGAAATGCGCGGCCTTTCTGGCCGAACACGGCCCGGCCAAAGGGGCCGAGGTCGCCAGATCGGTGGGTGTTCCGGTCGCCACCCGGTTGATGCGGGAAAATCACTATGGCTGGTTCGAGAAGGTTGAAAAAGGTGTCTACGCTCTTACCTCTGAGGGAACAGACGGCTTAAAACACTGGGCCTACAGCTGGGAACAGGCCGACTAGGCCGTTCTCAAAAAAATCCCAAACACCTTGTTGACTCGGCGTTTTAGACTCCCTAGCTATGCGTCGTTATCACTCACACACACCGAGTGCTAACGCCTCGTCGAATGGCGAGGGGAGGATAAACAAAACTTTGAGCCCAAGGAGCTGCAAAGATGGCATTGAAACCGCTTCATGACCGTGTGCTGGTTCGCCGTACCGAAAGCGATGAAAAAACCGCAGGCGGACTGATCATTCCTGACAGCGCAAAAGAAAAGCCCAGCGAAGGCGAAGTCGTCGCAACCGGCGAAGGCGCGCGCAAGGACAGCGGCGAGCTGATCGCAATGGCGGTCAAGGCTGGCGACAAGATCCTGTTCGGCAAATGGTCGGGCACCGAGGTCCAGGTCGACGGCGAAGAGCTGCTGATGATGAAAGAAAGCGACATCATGGGGATCATCGAGTAAGCCCGCGCTTTCTCTGATCTTCCACTAAACACATTTTCTCAAGGAGAAACGACATGGCTGCAAAGGACGTCAAGTTCGACACCGATGCCCGCAACAAGATGCTGAAAGGCGTCAACATTCTGGCGGATGCTGTCAAAGTGACCCTGGGCCCCAAAGGCCGCAACGTGGTTCTGGACAAATCCTTCGGCGCACCGCGCATCACCAAAGACGGTGTTTCGGTTGCCAAGGAAATCGAACTGGAAGACAAGTTCGAAAACATGGGCGCGCAGATGGTGAAAGAAGTCGCCAGCCGCACCAATGACGAAGCCGGTGACGGCACCACCACCGCGACCGTTCTGGCGCAGGCCATCGTAAAAGAAGGCCTGAAGCAGGTTGCAGCGGGCCTGAACCCGATGGACCTGAAGCGCGGCATCGACCTGGCAACCGCCAAAGTTGTCGAAGGCATCCGTGCTGCTTCGCGCGAAGTCAAAGACTCGGCAGAAGTTGCTCAGGTTGGCACCATCTCGGCCAACGGCGAAGCTGAAATTGGCCAGCAGATCGCGGACGCGATGCAGAAGGTTGGCAACGAAGGCGTCATCACCGTCGAAGAAAACAAAGGTCTGGAAACCGAGACCGATGTTGTCGAAGGTATGCAGTTCGACCGCGGCTACCTGTCGCCTTACTTCGTCACCAACGCAGACAAGATGATCGCAGAACTCGACGACTGCATGATCCTGCTGCACGAAAAGAAACTGTCTTCGCTGCAGCCGATGGTTCCGCTGCTCGAGCAGGTGATCCAGTCGCAAAAGCCGCTGCTGATCATTGCAGAAGACGTTGAAGGCGAAGCGCTGGCAACTCTGGTTGTCAACAAACTGCGCGGCGGCCTGAAAATTGCTGCTGTCAAGGCACCGGGCTTCGGCGATCGCCGTAAGGCCATGCTGCAGGACATCGCAATCCTGACCGGCGGTCAGGTGATCAGCGAAGATCTGGGCATGAAGCTTGAGAATGTCACCATGGACATGCTGGGCACCGCCAAGAAGATCGAGATCAGCAAAGACGAAACCACCATCGTCGACGGTGCTGGCGAGAAAGCCGAGATCGAAGCACGTGTTGCTCAGATCCGCACCCAGATCGAAGAAACCTCGTCGGATTACGACCGTGAGAAGCTGCAGGAACGCGTTGCCAAACTGGCAGGCGGTGTTGCCGTTATTCGCGTCGGCGGCATGACCGAAGTTGAAGTGAAAGAGCGTAAGGACCGTGTGGACGATGCTCTGAACGCAACACGCGCAGCCGTTCAGGAAGGCGTCGTTGTAGGCGGTGGTGTTGCTCTGGTTCAGGCCGGTAAAGCACTGGAATCGCTGAAAGGCGCAAACGCTGATCAGGACGCAGGCATCAACATCGTGCGCAAGGCTATCGAAGCGCCGCTGCGCCAGATCGCCGAAAACGCAGGCGTTGACGGTGCGGTTGTTGCAGGCAAAGTGCGCGAATCTTCGGATCCGGCCTTTGGCTTCAATGCTCAGACCGAAGAATATGGCGACATGTTCTCGTTCGGCGTGATCGACCCGGCCAAAGTTGTCCGTACCGCTCTGGAAGATGCGGCATCGGTTGCCGGCCTGCTGGTCACCACCGAAGCGATGGTTGCAGACAAACCGCAAAAAGATGCACCTGCTGGCGGCATGCCCGACATGGGCGGCATGGGCGGCATGATGTAAGCACGTCGAATTCGCCTAAGCGAATTCCGACGACCCCTGACAGGCGTTTGGCTGCAAGGTCAGGCTGTCGAGAGGGGAAGCAAAGTGCTAACGGACGGGGTCGCCTTTTGGCGGCCCCGTTTCATTTCCGATGGCCGCAATGCGGCCATGCCTCCGGCGGGAGTATTTTGTAAAAGATGAAGGCTGGGCCGCGTGTGCCCGAATTGTGAGTGTCCAACGCGCCGCCAAGTCGGTATGTGGTTGAAATGCGACTGTTCCTTCTGACCGCCCTGACCATGTGCGCCTTTGCGGCGAACTCCATTCTGAACCGGCTGGCTATCGACAGCGGGTCCAGTGATCCTGCGGGGTTTGCCATTATCCGGGTTCTGGCGGGGGCGTTGGTTCTGGCCGCACTGATCCTGCTGCGTAGAGGACATTTGCCCCTTCGCAACCGCAGGCGCGTCATCGGGGCCGGGTCGCTTTCCCTGTATATGATCGGGTTTTCCATTGCCTATCTGACGTTGGATGCGGGGCTGGGCGCACTTATCCTGTTTGCCGTTGTGCAGATCACTATGTTCGCCGCCACCGCCCTTGCCGGGGTCAAACCCACCCGACGACAGCTGGCCGGGGCAGCGATTGCACTGGGTGGTCTGGCCTGTGTCCTGTGGCCCACAGGAACAGTGCAGGTCGATCCAACCGGAACCGTTTTGATGATTGCAGCCGGGATCGGCTGGGCAGCCTATTCACTGGTCGGGCGGTCCGAGCCTGATGCGTTGCAGGGCACGGCCGCAAATTTCATCGTCGCGCTGCCGGTAACCGCGCTGGCCCTGATGGCCACAGGGGCAGAGTGGCACATGACCGGATTGGGCTATCTCCTTGCGGCCTTGTCAGGTGGCGTGACCTCGGGTCTGGGATACGCCTTGTGGTATCGCGTTCTGCCCCGGCTGGCACCTTCAACGGCGGCGGTCGTCCAGCTCAGCGTGCCGGTGATCGCGATTGTGGGCGGCGTGGTGCTGTTGGGGGAAAGCGCGGGTGTGCGGCTGCTTGTTGGTGCGGCACTGGTTTTGGGCGGTATCGCGCTGGCTGTCCTGCGACGTCAACGTGGGAAGGGCTTTTAACGCAGGCGTACAGGCTTTATCTGGCGGGTATGAGAATTCTGATCGCCCTGCTTTGTTGCCTTTTTCCCGCCGTGGCCAGCGCGAAATGCGTTGTCCTGCTGCACGGTCTGGCCCGGACCGAGGCGTCATTCAGCGTGATGGAGCAACTGTTCAAAGCGAATGGCTATTCCGTCGTGCGCCCCGGTTACCCATCGACCGAAATCGGTATCCCCGAACTGGCCGAACAAACCATCCCGCAAGCATTTGCAGCCTGCGGCAGTGACACCGTCAATGTCGTTGCGCATTCCATGGGTGGCATCCTGTTGCGATACTGGTTGCAGGACCACAGCCCTGAAAACATGGGCCGTGTCGTCATGCTGGGGCCGCCCAATCAGGGTAGCCAGCTGGTCGATGAACTCAGCGCGTGGGAGGTGTTCGGATACCTGAACGGCCCGGCCGGACTGCAACTGGGTACGGGCCCGGATAGTATTCCCAGCCGCCTGCCGCCCGTGGATTTCGAACTGGGGGTCATCGCAGGTGATCAGTCCCTGAACCTCGTGTTTTCATCTCTGATCGACGGCCCGGACGATGGCAAGGTGTCGGTCGAATCCACCAAAGTCGAAGGCATGGCCGATCATCTCGTCTTGCCGGTGACCCACACTTTCATGATGAACAACCCGCAGGTCATGGCACAGGCTCTGCACTTTATCGAATTTGGTCGGTTCGATCCCCAGATCACTTGGCTGGACGGTGTGATGGACGTAATAGACGAGATCTGCATCGGGCAGAATTGCTCGGAACCGGGGGCGGAGCCATCAGAATGACCACATTGGAACTGACATTGACCGGTGCCGAGGTTCTGCTACCGGATGAAGGGCTGTCACGCGCGGAGCTTTCCGTTGCAGGTGGGGTCATTCAGAAAGACGCAACCGGGCGGCGGATTGACCTGACCGGGTTTCTTGTTCTGCCAGGTATTGTCGACTTGCACGGCGATGGGTTCGAACGCCATATCGCCCCACGTCGCGGCGCGATGAAGCAGATGAATGAGGGCATTCTGTCGGTCGAGGCCGAACTGGCCGCCAACGGCATCACCACAGCCGTTCTGGCGCAGTTTTACAGCTGGGAAGGCGGCGTGCGCGGCCCGGACTTTGCCGCGCAGGTGTTTGCGGCCATCGCAGCGGTCAAGGGCAGCACGGTCACCGATCTGATCCCGCAATTGCGGTTCGAGACCAATATGCTCGCGGATTACGACGGGCTGGCCCGTCGCATCGCCGATTGGCAGGTGCCATACGTGGTCTTCAATGATCACCTGCCGCATGATCGTTTGGCACAGGGCAAGAAACCACCGCGCCTGACCGGGCAGGCATTGAAGGCCGGACGCAACCCAGAGGCGCATTTTGCGATGCTGCTCGACATGCACGCCCGCAAGGCTGAGGTTCCGGCGGCGCTAGAAGCGCTCTGTTCGGACCTTGCGGACATGGGCGTGCGTCTGGGCAGCCACGATGACGCAACTGCCGAGGCGCGCGCTTGGTGGCGCCGCCAAGGGGTGCGCATTGCCGAGTTCCCCGAAACGCTTGAAGCCGCCGAGGCGACGCGCGCTGCCGGGGATCATGTTATTCTCGGTTCGCCCAATGTGGTCCGCGGTGGCTCGCATAAGGGCAACGCCAGCGCGGTAGAGCTGATCGCCATGGGGCTCTGTGATGCCCTGGCCTCGGATTACCATTATCCCAGTCCACGCCGCGCGGCGCTGATGCTGATCAAAACCGGGCTGCTGGATCTCGCAGGGGCCTGGGCGCTGATCTCATCCGGCCCCGCGCGGGTGCTGGACTTGCAGGACCGGGGCACGCTTGCCGCGGGCAAACGCGCCGATCTGGTAATCCTTGATGCAAGCACTCACCGGGTCGCCGCGACATTGGCGGGCGGGCGCGTCAGCTATATGTCTGGGGATATCGCAACCCGCTTTGTGGGGTAAAACCAGACCAGCTTCACCTTTTTCCAAATACTCTCGCCGAAGGCATCGCGCCGTAGCGCGATATTCTACCGCTTGATCCGGTTGAAATGTCCCATCTTGCGACCGGCCTTGACCTCGGCCTTGCCGTAAAGATGCAGCGCGACGTCCCGTTCGCGCGCCAGCTCGGGCACACGGTCCATATCGTCGCCAATCAGGTTCTCCATCACCACATCCGAGTGGCGCTGCCCGTCGCCCAACGGCCAGCCCGCCACAGCGCGGATGTGCTGTTCGAACTGATCCACGGCGCAGCCATTCTGCGTCCAGTGGCCCGAGTTATGCACGCGCGGCGCGATCTCGTTCACGATCAGCCCGCCGGGTGTCACGAACAGCTCAACGCCCATGACACCGACATATTCCAGCGCGTTCAGGATATTGGCCGCCAGCAGGATGGCATCGGTGCGCTGGGCGGGGGACAGTCGGGCAGGGATGGTGGTGGTGTGCAGGATGCCGTCGCGGTGCACATTCTCACCCGGATCAAAACAGGCCACCTGACCATCCAGCCCCCGCGCTGCAATGATCGAAACCTCGTGTGAGAAATCAACGAACCCCTCCAGAAGGGCAGGCGCACCAGCCATATCGGCCAGCGCGGCCTCGGCATCCCGGGGGGTGCGCAATCTGGCTTGTCCTTTGCCGTCATAGCCAAAGCGGCGGGTCTTCAGGATGGCGGGGGCGCCGATTTCTTCGATGGCCGCATTCAGGCTGTCCAGATCGGTGATATCCGCAAACGGAGCCGTTTTCAGGCCAAGCCCCTGCAGGAACGTCTTCTCGGTCAGGCGGTCCTGACTGACCCTCAATGCCTCACGCCCGGGACGAATGGGGCGATGGGCTTCCAGAATATCCAATGCCTCGGTCGGGATGTTCTCGAACTCATAGGTGATGACGTCCACCGCATCGGCGAAGGCCGTCAAGGCGTCGATATCGTCGTAGGCCGCTGTCGTAACCCGATCCGCAACCTGCCCGGCAGGCGGGTTTGCGCCCGGCTCGTAGATGTGGCTGACAAACCCCAGCCGAGAGGCCGCCACCGACAGCATCCGGCCCAGCTGGCCGCCACCCAGAATCCCAATCACTGCACCTTGGGCGAGCATCTCCGCCATCGTCAATTCTCCAAACGTTTTCCAATTGCGCCAAGCGCCGCTCTCAGCGCCTCATGCGCGCCCTGTTCGATCAGGGTGCCCGTCATTTGCAGGCTCAAAGTACCTTCGGTCGCCAAAGCGTCGCGCTCCTGTGCCAACCGCCCGGCTGTGCCTTTTTCCATCGCGGCGAGAAAACCCGCCATCAACTGCGTGGTATAGAACTCGGCCCCGTCCGCATCGCCGGTTACGTCACCCAGCCATTCGGCCCCGGTGGCCATCAGATCCAGAATGCCGGGAACCATGGCACAAATGGCAAAATGCGCGTTCAGCGCCACCTCATCCGCAACCTTGACCACGGGGTTTTCCGGCTCAAACAGCTCGGCCAGCAAGCGGTCATTGCCGAACGCCGCCATCGGACAGCCACCGGACTGCAAGAACCCCAGTGGGATGGTTTGGACGAAATCCGACGCAGGGGCGCAAAGCTTGGCCAAATCTTCGGCGGAAACGGCCGCCATAACCGAAACAACCTGCTGATCGGCGCGAAAGGTCAGGGGGGCCAGAACCTCGGCCGCGATATGCGGGCGCAGGCACAGAAACACGATGTCCGAGGCGTCAATCACCGCTTGCGGCGGCGCGATAGTCACGCCCAGTTCGGCCTTCAGGGCGGCCGAGACCTCGGCGTTGCGTTCTGTCACGCTGATCTCATGCCCTTTGGCGGCCATCAGCCGCGCAATCGGCGCGGCGATATGCCCGGTGCCGATAAACCCGATCCGGCTCATCCCTGCGGTTCCTCGGGGATTGAGGCGGACAACGCGTCACGCCAGGCATCCAGCCGCGCGGCCAGGGCCTCATCCTGCAAGGCCAGAATGCCCGCTGCCATCAGGCCCGCATTGGCCCCGCCAGCGGACCCGATTGCCATGGTCGCCACGGGAAAGCCCTTGGGCATCTGCACAATGGAATACAGCGAATCCACGCCCGACAGGGCCCGCGTCTGAACAGGCACGCCAATCACCGGTACGCGTGTTTTCGAGGCCATCATACCCGGCAGATGTGCCGCTCCGCCAGCGCCCGCGATGATCACCTGCAACCCGCGCGACACGGCGGTCTTGCCATAGTCCCACAACCGGTCCGGGGTGCGATGGGCCGAAACGATACGCGCCTCATAAGCGATGCCCAGTTCATCCAGAATATCTGCGGCTTCCTTCATCGTGGGCCAGTCCGACTGGCTGCCCATGATGATCCCCACTGTCACATCGCTCATCCGCTTATGTCCCCGCGCTCAGAAAGAGCGCGCACTATAGCCAAATCCGCTTTTGTGGCAATGCGGTACAGGGCGTTCAGGCAATGATATCGGGGGTCAGGCGATCTTCGATCAGGCGGATGAAGTCTTTCAGGCGCAGTTTTTCCTTTTTCAGACGCCGAAGGGTCAACTGATCAGCCGTTCCTTTTTCATGCAGCGCCTCGATCGCCTCATCAAGGTCGCGGTGCTGGCGGCGGAAAACCTCCAACTCAACCCGCAGAACTTCTTCGGTTTTCATCGAAAGGTCGGTGGGCGCGTTCATTGGCGACTCGGGCTTGTTGTGGTGCTTGCCCAACAAGATAGTGTGTCAGACGTTATCGCGCCAGACCTTGTGGACATCCTGGTTTCTTCCCATATTCTATAACAAGCGGTTGCCGGAACGGGACCGCGCACCACGTCGCTTTGACAATAAAGGACGAAAATACGTGTCGAAACTTACTCTTGGCTCATACCCGCATCTTTTGGGGTTCGAGCAGCTGGAACGCCTTCTGGAACGGTCTGCAAAGGCCGGTAATGAAGGATACCCGCCCTATAACATCGAACAGACCTCGGACTTTTCCTACCGCATCACCCTTGCGGTGGCCGGGTTCGCCGAAGAGGATCTGTCGATCACCATCGAGGATCGCCAACTGGTGATCCGGGGCCGTCAGCGCGACGACAGCGAGGGGCGCATCTTCCTGCACCGTGGTATCGCGGCGCGTCAGTTTCAGCGCATGTTCGTGCTGGCTGACGGGGTCGAGGTGGGAGAGGCGATCATGGAAAACGGTCTGCTGCATGTGGATCTGACCCGCGCCGTGCCGGAAACCGTGGTTCAGACAATCAACATACGGAAGGGGTAAGAGCAATGAATACACCGATTGAAATCAACACCGAAGGCGATCGTATCGTCTATGTGAAAACAGTCGACGTTGCCGATCTGCCGCGTGATCTGCGCGATCAGGCAGGTGATCTGGATCACCTTTATGCCGTGCACGATTCCGATGGGCAGCAACTGGCACTTGTGGCCGACCGCAAGCTGGCCTTCGTTCTGGCCCGTCAGCACGACCTGTCACCTGTGGCCGTTCACTGAACGGCCCCTTTGTCCGGTGGGGCTGAAACGTTGCCCGCAACACACGCGCATCGGCGAAACTGCCGCTTTTAACCTGTAACGGAGCCGACTGCATGAGCTGGTTTGAATTCGACTGGGTAGACGCCTTCACCAATCGTGCATTCGGCGGCAACGGTTGTGCCGTGGTCCACGGCGGCGCGGGTCTCTCGGCCGAGGTCTGCATGGCCTATGTGCGCGAAACCTCTCTGGTCGAATGCACATTCACCGGCCCGTCCGACGTGGCCGACATCCGCGTCCGTTATTTTCTGGCCAGCCGTGAAATTCCCTTTGCCGGTCATCCGACGATTGCCACCGTAGCGGCGATGCGGTCGCGCGGCATGATCTCCGGTGATAACCTGACGCTGGAAACCGGCGCTGGTATCGTTTCGATCGGTTTGCAGGGCAAACAGATTGAGATGACGCAGGTCGCACCGCAATTTGGTGCGCATGTGCCAGCCGATCTGGTGGCAAAGGCGATCAGCCTGCCGCAAGAAGCCATCATCTCGCCACCCCGGATGGTTTCAACCGGCTTGCCCTTCTGTATTACCGTTCTGCGCGATCATGACGCTTTGCGCGCGGCCCGCCTGTCCGAGGACGCGCTGCGCAAAGTGGCTGCGACGGCAGGGTATTCCGGCTCGGACATGGCCGAGCCTTTCCTCGTGACGCTCCAAGGGGCCACCGACGCGGGCGATACGTTCTCGCGCCTGCTCATGGCCCCGCCCAGCCCGCCCGAGGATCCGTTTACCGGGTCTGCCACCGGGGCCATGGCGGCTTATCTGTGGAAATACGGGCTGATGACCAAAGACAGTTTCGTTGCTGAACAGGGGCACGATATGGGTCGCCCCGGCCAGGCCGTTGTCACGCGCGTTGGCCCCACCGATGCGATGACGGGAATCAAGGTAGCCGGTCAGGGGCATATCCTGATGCGCGGGCAGGTTGATCTGCCAGAAGCCACCCAGTAGCCGAACCGTTCCCGTCCCCAGGGACTGCCCGGAACACCTCAGACTATCAAAACAAAAACGGCCCCCGAAAACCGGAGGCCGCTGTGTTTCATTCATCTGGTTCAGCCTGCTGCGATCAGGCCCATGCTTTCCAGCTTCAGCAGCACCTGATGAGCGCAGTTGTCGACCTCGACATTTTCGGTCTCGACACGCAATTCAGGGTTCTGAGGCACGTCATACGGGTCCGAGATACCGGTGAATTCCTTGATCTTGCCTTCGCGCGCCAGCTTGTACAGACCCTTGCGGTCGCGCCGCTCACATTCTTCGATGGTGGTCGCAACATGCACTTCGCAGAAGGCACCGAACTGCTCGATCTCTTCGCGTACCGCGCGGCGCGTGGTGGCATAAGGTGCGATCGGCGCGCAGATGGCGATGCCGCCGTTCTTGGTGATCTCGGATGCGACATATCCGATCCGGCGGATGTTCAGGTCGCGATGCTCTTTCGAGAAACCCAGTTCGGATGACAGGTTTTTCCGCACGATATCGCCATCCAGCAACGTGACCGGACGGCCCCCCATCTCCATCAGCTTGACCATAAGCGCGTTGGCGATGGTGGACTTGCCCGAGCCCGAGAAGCCGGTGAAGAACACGGTAAAGCCCTGCTGGCTGCGTGGCGGCTTGGTCTTGCGCAGCTCGGCCACCACTTCGGGAAAGCTGAACCATTCGGGGATTTCCAGACCCTCGGCCAGACGGCGGCGCAGCTCGGTGCCCGAGATGTTCAGGATCGTGACATTGTCCTTGTCCAGAATCTCGTCATTCGGCTCGTATTGCGCGCGTTCCTGCACATAGACCATGTGTTTGAAATCGACCATCTCGACGCCGATCTCGTCCTGGAACTGGCGGAACAGGTCCTGCGCGTCATAGGGGCCATAGAAATCTTCACCGGCCGAGTTCTTGCCCGGGCCCGCGTGATCGCGGCCCACGATGAAATGGGTGCAGCCATGGTTGGCACGGATCAGCCCGTGCCAGACCGCCTCGCGCGGGCCAGCCATGCGCATCGCCAGATTCAGCAGGCTCATCGAGGTGGTGGATGCGGGATACTTGTCCAGCACCGCCTCATAGCAGCGCACGCGGGTAAAGTGGTCCACGTCGCCCGGCTTGGTCATGCCGACGACCGGGTGGATCAGCAGGTTGGCCTGCGCTTCCTTGGCGGCGCGGAAGGTCAGCTCCTGGTGCGCACGGTGCAAGGGGTTGCGGGTTTGGAAGGCCACGATCCGGCGCCAGCCCAGCTTGCGGAAATAGGCGCGCAGCTCGTTCGGCGTATCGCGGCGACCGCGGAAGTCATAGTGAACAGGCTGTTGGATGCCCACGACAGGGCCACCCAGATAGACCTTGCCCGCCACATTGTGCAGATAATTCACAGCCGGGTGGGCATCGTCATCGGCACCAAAAACCTTCTCGGCCTCGCGGGCCTTGTTCGGGGTCCAGCGGTCAGTGACCGTCATGGTGCCCAGAATCACGCCTTCCTGATCGCGCAGCGCGATATCCTGACCCAGTTCGATCTTGTCCGCAAAATCTTCGCTGACGTCCAGCGAGATGGGCATCGGCCAAAGCGTGCCATCAGCCAGACGCATGTTTTCGACGACATTGTCGTAATCGGCTTCGCTCAGGAAACCTTTGAGCGGGTTGAAACCGCCGTTCATCAGCAGCTCCAGATCACAGATCTGGCGCGGGCTCAGATCCCAGCTGGTCAGGTTGGCGGCTTCAACCTTCAGTTTCTGGGCCGAGTCATACGACACATAAAGTTCGGGAATGGGGGCCAGATTGCTTAACATCGTCATCTGAATACTCTTATCGCAGTGTTGTGTTGCCAATGATTCAAGGGCGTTTTCGGGGCATTTGCACCGACTGTCGTGCGAAGTCCACTGGCGTCAATGAAACAAAGGACGATATGCGCTGATTTCTCGCGGATTGGAAGGAATTTCCAACTCTGAAATCAAAATGATGATCTGGTTCTTTGGTGAGCAGATAATCCGATCATGCAAAGTATGACTGTTCCTGTTTTTGCGTGTGCGGCGCAAGCCCGGACGCGCGGGTGACTGGCAGGGCGGGAATCGGATCGGCAACGCCGCGCAGCTGGAACATCCGGATACCCTCCGGCGGCAGGTCCATGCCCGCGGCCTTCAACACCTCTTGTGAGACCAGCAGTTCGACCCCCAAGGCCTTGGTTTCGCTTTCCAGTCGGCTGGCCACATTGACGGCGTCGCCGATGATCGTTCTCGCGGCATGTCCCTGCGCGCCAATCTCACCCAACACCAGATCACCAAGGTGCAGGCCCATTCCGATGCGAATGCCGGGGCTGCCTTCGGCCTCAAGCTGCTCGTTGAACCGGTCGAGGGCATGGCTGATATCTATCGCAGCCTTCAACCCCGCGCTGGCGGATGCGGCTGCATCGGGTTTTTCGAAAACCGCCAGCAACCCGTCTCCCATATACTTGTCCACGACACCGCCGTCCTTGGTGATGGCAGGCACGACGGCGTCGAAGAACCGGTTCAGCAGGAACACGATATCATAGGGCAGCTGCCCCGTCGTGCGGGCGGTAAATCCGCGCATGTCCAGAAACAGCACGGCCAGTTTCCGTTCCTGCCCCTGACTGGCATGCCCGCGAACGCGCCCGCCATCCGGTTGAAAAACGCGGAAAACGGTGGTCGGTTCCGTCGGGCGGATCTGGCAGGCCAGCCGTGTCTGCGGTGAGGCGCCGACAGCGGCCAGGCTGCGGGCCTCGACATCGCCGGGCGGGGGCAGGGCGTTAGCGCCTTCCTCGATGATGACGCGGCATGTGGTGCAGCGTCCCTTCCCGCCGCACAAGGCCGTATGGGGCACACTATGTGCCTGCGAAATCTCAAGCAGTGTCATGCCCTTTTCGGCATCCACCTCGGGCCCGTTGCTGTAACTTACCCGCACCGAATGCCTGCGCCGCCACAGCTTGCGCCCGATATACACAAGACCCGTGGCCGCCAAGGCGAGCCAGAACGCCAAAAGGGCATTATCCTTGACGGTGAACATGGTCTGGAACGCCTCGGGCGAGGGCCAGTTGTAATGCTCGATATATTGTTCCCGCAGAAACTCATCCGCGAATTCCAACCAAATGCGGCGGCCCTCGGTCAGCAGACCGGCCAAGGCGAACATGGGGATGAAGACGGCAACACCGATCAGATAGGGTACGGCGCTGGACCACCATTTCGTCAGCCGTAACCACATATGCAGCCCGATACAGCCATGCACCCAGACGATCAGCAACAGTGCGCTTTGCATCCAAATCACGGTGCTGGGCCACATCAGGATGATGATATACCCCATCTCGTCATTGACGTCATAGATCTCGTGCGCGACCCGCGTCTGGATGACATGCGAGATCAGCTGCAAAGGTATCAGCAGACCCAGAACAATCTGCAACGCCGTGCTGAACGGCATGCGCAGGGTCCGGCGTTGTGCGATCGAAGCTAGCGCCAGACCGGCATGAGTGAACAACGCCGCATAAAGCAGCAGGCTCATAAAACTGTGCCGCGTCACCGCTGTTCGACCGTCCTGCATCCCGTGCAGATAATCGGTGTGAAACAGGCCCAGTCCGATGTTGATGAAATGGAAGAAAGCGAAAGCAAACAGAACCAACCCGCTGCCGATCCGAAGCCGGGCTGCCCAACCGCCACGCCACAAAGCGCTCTTCAAGAATACCACCTGTATCGCTGTTCGCCGTGGTTGGACTTTGCGAGGACGTTCGCGGTCAGGTCAAGGCTTCGGGTGCAAATCTAGGTCTGCCAATGGGTGGCGGGGTGTTGGGATTGAATTGATATCTTGTCCGCACAAAACAGCACCAGATGGCTGAGGTCAGGGCGCGAGCGCGAGCTGTAGATCAAGCCGTCCGCCCCCAGTGCCCGCGCTTTATCTGAAAAAGACCATGTCGGGGAAGGGGCCCCCGTCGCGCGAATATCCTGCCAGATCACCGATGCAGCCGTCTGCCCGCGGTAGTCCACCAATCGCGCGTTTTCCACCAGAAACCTTTGAACCACCCGGTCGGGATCATCACCCGAGATGTAGCGGCGGATGGCGACCGAAGCGCCCTCGGCGCTGAGCGAGGCATAAAGCGCGAATTGTCCGGAATGATGAAAGCGCCCCTCGGGCGCGCGGGCAGGCAGCAATGGGGCTGCTGCCTGCGACGCAAACAGAATTCTCCAGACAGGGCCAGAGAATTCAAGCATGTGTCAGTCCTGTTCGGCCAGGAACCGTTCGGCATCCAGTGCCGCCATACAGCCCATTCCCGCGCTTGTTACCGCCTGACGATAGACATGGTCGGTCAGATCGCCCGCTGCGAACACGCCGGGAATCGACGTTTCGGTGCTGCCCGGTTTGGTGACGACATAACCACCCATATGGGTTTCCAGCGTGTCTTTGACCAACTCGTTCGCAGGGGCGTGGCCGATGGCGACAAAGACGCCCTTGCACGGGATCTCGGTGATCTCGCCGGTTTTGACATGTTTGACCCGAACACCTTCAACGCCCAAAGGCGCATCGGTGCCGATCACTTCTTCCAACTGGTGGAACCACAGCGGTACGATCTTTTCATTCTTCAACAGGCGATCCTGAAGGATTTTTTCCGCCCGCAACTCATCGCGGCGGTGGATCAGGGTCACCTTGCTGGCGAAATTGGTCAGGAACAGGGCCTCTTCCACGGCTGTGTTGCCGCCGCCGATCACCACGATTTCCTGCCCGCGATAGAAGAACCCGTCACAGGTGGCGCAAGCCGAGACGCCAAAGCCCTTGAACTTCTCTTCCGACGGCAGACCCAGCCATTTCGCACGCGCGCCGGTGGCCAGAATGACAGCGTCCGCCGTGTATGTGGTGCCGCTGTCGCCCTTGGCGGTGAAGGGGCGCTTGCTGAGGTCCAGATCGCTGATGATATCGCCGATCACCTCACATCCCATGGCCTTGGCATGGTCCTGCATCCGCACCATCAGGTCCGGGCCCTGCACCTCGGTGTCACCGGGCCAGTTTTCGACCTCGGTCGTCGTTGTCAGCTGACCACCGGGTTCGATGCCCTGTACCAGAATGGGTTCCAGCATGGCGCGGCTTGCATATACGCCTGCGGTGTATCCTGCGGGCCCCGACCCGATGATCAGAACCTTGGTGTGTCTTGTGTCGGCCATGGTGCCCCCGCTCGAATTGCCTGAATTGGGCCCGCGGCCCGTCGCCCCGATATAGCGACCGACTGGCCCGGCTTAAAGCCCCTTACTGTTAAGCCCCCTTCGGGCCGGGGTGCCTTGGGTTTTCGGGAAGAAGGCGAAAAGGAAACAAAGAAAATTGCGCATCTGCGAAACATTATTGCGCGCGTGTGGGGTGCTGATATAAGAACCGAAAAAATCAGGAGCATTTGATGGTCACGACTCGGCTGGATGATATTGATCGCAAGATTCTGGCGGAACTGCAGGCGGACGGTCGTATGACCAATGTCGAGCTGGCAAAACGGGTCGGAATCTCGGCCCCGCCCTGTCTGCGCCGGGTGCGCACACTCGAAGAATCCGGCTTCATCACCGGCTATCACGCCGAGGTCAACTCACGCGAGTTGGGGTTCGAGGTTCAGGTATTTGCCATGGTCGGTCTGGACAGCCAGGCCGAAGTCGAACTGCGCGCGTTCGAAGGCCGCTGCCGCGAATGGCCATTGGTCCGCGAATGCCACATGCTGAACGGCGAAGTGGACTTCATCCTGAAATGCGTCGCACCTGACCTGAGCAGCTTTCAGCAGTTTCTGACGGGCGAGTTGCTGACCACGCCAAACGTGGCCAGCGTCAAGACATCGCTCGTTATTCGCGGCGCAAAAGACGAGCCAGGCGTACCGTTCGACGTTCTGGAAGAACGTATGAACCGGACGGCGTAACGCCAACACGTTTTGGTTGCGCGGTGATTGGTGGCAACAGTGCTGCCACCGCAAGGGATAGAACCCAACTTATTACCAGCTGCATGATGCCCCCCACAATGCAGTAATCACAATCATGCTCAGGCCGTCATCGCGTCGATCTCACCATCTCCGGCGCGCGGCATCAGCAGCGGGCCGAAATCGTTCAGCGACTCGATATGCGCGAACAGGTTCAGATAGATCGACCGAAGCGAGTGGCTGATCATGCGAACCGCATTCACACCTGGATGATATGTTTCGAACTGTAATCCATCTACGCGAATAACGGAATGGCGTTTTAAACAAATGTGAAACAGTTCAACGGGGGTGGGCGGCATTGTTTCAATGACACCCATCCCGTCCTGAAATTCGGACACGGGTGTAAGAATCGGCTGCCCCCCATGCAGGTGCCGCAAATGCGCAGGTGTTCCCACGATTCGCGCCGCCGGGCCAGCAATGACACCCGACATTGGCTTTTGCATCCCGAACGTATCCGCCATGATCCGCGTCAGCGGCCGCGTCCGGCCACGTGAATCCGCGCGTCCGGGGATCAGAGTGACAGATCCCTTCCACAACACGGTTTCCGATGCGCCATCCTGCGTCAGGACCGTATCCCCCGGCATCAGATCCTCGATTGCCATCGGTCCATGTTCCGTTTCTACCAAAGATCCACGTGTGAAGGCGCAAAACGCGTCTTCAAACATCGGCAGGGCAGGTGCGATGTGGCGGGTCTGAACCACATCTCCGTTCTTCAACAGGCTGCTGACCTCATAGCGGCGCAGCTGGGCTTTTGGCTTGGAAACCGGCCGCGGCGCGTCCCGCAGCATAACAGACGTTTCGATAGCATTTCTGGCCGCGCGGGCCAGTGAATTAGGAATAGTCATTAATATTCCGTCCCCTCAAAATGTTCGGTCAGGCGCGGCGTACCCCCGTACAGACGCGCCCGGCGAACTGGTTCTTTGCCTTGAAACAAATGGGTGACCCTCGGGCGGCAACCGGTACGGTCCCGCGACGCGACTAAATCTCGCTTTCCAATGGTCAACACATTGACCCCCCAGACAAACTCGTACTTCACGGGCGAAATTGCCCGCACACACACAACTCCTAAAAAGTCACGAACCCCTCGCTCGTGACGCGCGATACATCAGGCCGGAGCGAACCTGATACGCGTTGACCCAAATAAGACCGGCAGCTTGGTCTCTGGGTTTTCTGTCTCAGCGTCGTGCCGCGATGCGACTGGCGACCCTGACAGAATTGCTTGTTACCCGCTTCCACGGCATTTCCAGGTTCTGGTCCCGAGTGGCCTCGACCATGGCTTTCAGAAAGCGTGATTTGGTCTTCATTTTTTGGTCCTGCTCTGAACGGGGTGTATTTCCCCACATCCTCTGTGAACCTTTTGTGACGCGGGTTTGCGGCAGGGATAAGGCTTATCCGGGATGATTTGCGGACAGAAAAATGAAGTCAGACGGACCTCCCACTCAACACGCCAGCGCCCGATTTTCGAACGTCAGATACCGATCTGATTACTGGCAAAAACTCGTTACGATTCTGATGCCCAATCAACACAACAAATGTGGCGGAAAAGTGGCAGGGCACCTAAATCTGGACGAAGATCACAATCTTATGACGGAGATCAGGCGCCCGTAATCGACCTCGTTCGCGTGCGTTGATCGGCGATAGGAATAGAACCTGTCGGGGTCGGAATATGTGCAGTGCCGGGTCCACTCGGCCTGTCCGATTCCCGCCTGCCGCAGCCGGTGCAGCCCGAAGGCGGGCAGATCAAATTGCAGGCGGTCACTTTCACCATTGGCAAAAAAGCGGCTGTTGTCCGGTGAATCCGCCAGGAACGCGTCCAGAAACTCTGGCCCCACTTCGTAAGCGCGCTGGGAAATACTGGGTCCGATCACGGCGCAGATATTGCTGCGGTCGGCCCCCAGCGCCTCCATCGCGTCCAGCGTTGCCTCCAGAACACCGTCCAGCGCGCCGCGCCACCCGGCATGGGCGGCACCGATCACATGCGCGTCGGGATCGGCGAACAGAACCGGCTGGCAATCGGCCGTCAGGATCGTCAGGGCCAGACCGGGTGTTGCTGTGACAATGGCATCCGCTTTGGGCTTTTCACCTTCAACCGGGGCTTTGACTGTCAGAACCGTTGGCGAATGAACCTGATGCACCGCGACCATTGCCTCGGGTTCAACCTCCATCGCGTCTGCCACCCGTCGCCGGTTCAGCGCGACAATCTCGGTTTGATCCGAGGACCCCTGACCACAGTTCAACCCGCTGAAAATTCCTGAAGACGCGCCGCCGCGACGGGTAAAGAACCCATGGCGAAATGGCGACAGCAGATCCGAGGTCAGAATTTCCAGCGTCATGGTTCCAATCCTGGTGGTGGGGCTGCATAGGCCGGGAAAAGGCCCATCACCTTGAACAGATTTCCCATTTCATCAGGATGCGTCAACCGCCGATGCGCGGCAATCAGCGCATCCAGCTCGGAACCGCTCAGTGCCTTGGACAGGGCTTGCGCGCGGGCGGTGATCCCCAGCCGTTCGAGGAAGACGCCCTGCGGTGTCAAGCGCGTATGCCTGCACCCACAGGCGCGGGTCGCAACGGCCAAAGGCTCAAAATCCACATGCGCGGTCAAATCGGCCTGACCGGGCGATGCCAGAGGATCGGCATGTTCGTGGTTTTGCAGAGCCTGCAAGGTATCGCCCAGCGAATGCCAGTCGCCATAATCCACAATCAATGCCGCGCCGCCATGGCTGGCGACCCGCCCTGCGATCACGGTCAAAACGGGAATCGCAGCAGCACACAGTTCGACCAGATCACCGTCCTTGGTGTCCGACAGCCTGTCATTCAACGCCACCTGCGGCCCGATCGCGCCCAGTCCGAACGTCAACCCGCCGTCGCGCTCGCCCACCAGACGCTCGCGCCAGCCCGTACCGTCACGCTGGAACTGGCGGATGGGCAGGGCATCAAAGAACTCGTTGGCAACCAGCAACAGCGGCTGGTCGGGCAGGTCGGCGATCATGTCGATCCAGGCCGCCTCGTATTCGTTCAGGGTTTCAGCCTGCACCTGTTTCAATACAGGCGATGCTTCGACCAGAACTACCTGCGCCGCCTTGTGAAATCCGGGAATCGTTCGTGTAGCGCGCAGAATATCGGCCATCAGGGTACCGCGCCCCGGCCCCAGCTCGCATAGTGTAAACGGTGCGGGCCGTCCCTGATCCATCCAGCTTTGCGCCAGAGACAGCCCGACCAGCTCCCCGAACATCTGGCTGATTTCCGGCGCTGTGGTGAAATCCCCCGCAACCCCCAGCGGATCACGGGTCGTGTAATAGCCCAGCGTCGGATGCAGCAGGCACTCAGCCATGTAATCCGCCACGCTCATGGGTCCATCCTGTCGGATGCGGGCGACCAGATGATCGGTCAAGCTCATGCCGCCCGCCGCCGCGCACGCAGGGCAAACCACAGACCAAGCGCGATCATCGGCAGCGACAGGAACTGCCCCATGGTCAGCCCGTACCCGCCCACATGCCAGGCCAGCCCCAGCGGATTGCCGGGCGATACGAACTGCGCATCCGGCTGGCGAAAGAACTCGACGATAAAGCGCGACGCGCCGTAGCCCGCAAGGAACGTCCCCATGACTAGGCCCGGTGTGCGAAAACCGCCGCGCCGATAGACCAGCCACAGCAGTACCGCCCCCAGCAACACACCCTCCAGCGCGGCCTCATACAGCTGCGACGGGTGCCGGGCGCACATGCCTGCGACCACGCCGGGGCAATCCTGCGCAGCATATCCAGGAAAGATGACAGCCCAGGGCAGCTCGCTCGGGCGGCCCCACAGCTCGGCATTGACGAAATTGGCCAGCCGCCCCAGCAGCAATCCGGGCGGAACGGTGTAGGCGACCAGATCCCCCAGCGACAGGGCGGGGATACGGTGCCGTCGTGCAAACAGGTACGACGCAAGGATCACGCCCAGCAATCCGCCATGAAAGGCCATGCCGCCTTGCCAGACCTTCACGATCTCCAGCAGGTGCGACAGGTAATAAGCCGGTTGATAGAACAGCACAAAGCCCAGCCGCCCACCCAGAATGACACCCAGAATGATCCAGGTGACCAGATCCTCCAGCTGCTCGGGCTTCATCGGCGGGCCATCCGCAGGCCAGAGCGCTGGGCGGCGCAACGCCACAACAGCCAGCCGCCACGCGATCAGGATGCCCGCGATATAGGCCAGCGCATACCACCTTAACGCGAACTCCATCCCGAACAGCGGGATCGAGAACAGTTCGGGCGACAGATCGGGGAAATTCAGAACAGCCTGCATGTGCGTCTCATTGCCCGGGGTTTGCAGGTCAAGTCAACCTTGAGCCCGCGCCATTCTTTGCCCATATACAGGTAAACCGCGAGATCGGAGAACAGATATGCAGACCCGCAACAAAATCCTGGATGACGTGTCCCAACTGATGACCAACGCCATGGGCGTGGCACAGGGCGCGCGGGAAGAGGCTGAAAACGCGATGAAGTCGATGATCGACCGCTGGCTGGCCGACCGCGATTTCGTCACCCGCGAAGAATTTGACGCCGTGCGCGCCATGGCCCAGAAGGCACGCGAGGAAAATGCGGCACTCGAAGCCCGCATCGCCGCGCTCGAGGCGAAACTGGACAAATAACGCCCCGGCGCTCCCTGTTTCCACAATTTTCGGACAAAGCATAACGCCGCGCAATCCAGCCCGGATTGTGCGGTGCTGTGTATTCTGACGTGTCGCAGAATTTATTCAAGACAAAGCTGACTCTGGCGCCAATATTTTGATCGCCGTTGCCTTCTGTCCACAACTTATTGCTGTTATCCCCAATAATTAGGGTTGCCAGAACTTACGCCACATCGCACCATATTTAGTACAGGCCTATGGGGGAAGCCCGGTTTGTAGAGCAGGCAACTAGCGCTGGGGCGCTGCCAGCCCCGAAATGCTAGAGATTAGTGAGGTGGCATTATGGCCCTTTCCGAGCAGTATCTCGAAGAAGACATTCATCCGATCGACATTGTTGAGCATCTGGCCGAACATCACGACTGGGATTTTGATCGCATTGGGGACGATCAGATAGCCATGGCCGTTGAAGGGCAGTGGCGCACCTACTCGATCACGCTGGCCTGGTCCAACTATGACGAAACGCTGCGCATGGTGTGCAGCTTCGAAATGGAACCACCGGCCGAGCGTGAAATGCAGCTCTATGAGCTGCTCAACAAGATGAACGACCAGTGCTGGGCAGGCGCGTTTACCTATTGGGCAAACCAGAAGCTGATGGTCTATCGCTATGGTCTGGTCCTTGCAGGCGGGCAAACGGCCAGCGCTGACCAGATCGACACGATGATCAATGCCGCCGTCATGAGCGCCGAGCGGTACTACCCCGCGATCCAATTGGTGACCTGGGGCAACAGAGGGCCAGAAGAAGCCATGCAAGTGGCCATTGCAGAGGCCTACGGCCGCGCGTAAACCTTTGCCCCGAACCGATATGTAAAGCGGGAGGGGCAAATGGACATGACGCGCGTGGCCGAACAGGGGCTTGTGCTTCTGGGGTGCGGAAAGATGGGGTCCGCAATGCTGGCGGGATGGCTGGAACACGGCCTTCCGCCAGCTTCCGTTTGGGTCATCGATCCCTTTCCGTCAGATTGGCTGAAGGCGCGGGGCGTCAATATCAACGCACCGTTGCCCGAATCCCCCGCCGTGGTGCTGGTTGCGGTCAAACCGCAGATGATGGGCGAAGCCCTGCCTGCCATTCAGGCGCTGGGCGGCGGGTCCAGCCTGTTTATTTCGGTTGCGGCTGGCACCTCGATTGCCACCTTCGAATCCGTTCTGGGCCGTGACACCCCGATCATTCGCGCCATGCCCAACACGCCCGCCGCCATCCGTCAGGGCATCACGGCACTGATCGGCAACGCACACACCTCCGAGACCGACATGGAGCAGGCCGAAAACCTGCTGGCGGCAGTGGGCCAGACTGTTCGCCTTGAGGATGAGGCACAGATGGACGCCGTCACCGGGCTCAGCGGGTCCGGCCCGGCCTATGTGTTCCATCTGATCGAAACCCTGGCTGCTGCGGGCGCGGCGCATGGCCTGCCTGCCGAGCTTGCGATGAAACTGGCCAAGTCCACAGTGGCCGGTGCCGGGGCGCTGGCCATGGCGTCCGACGAAGACCCGGCGCAGCTGCGTATCAACGTGACCTCTCCGAACGGTACCACACAGGCCGCGCTTGAGGTGCTGATGCATCAGGAAACCGGCTTTCCCGACCTGCTGCACCGTGCCGTCAAGGCCGCAACCAACCGATCCAAGGAGCTCTCGCGTGAGTGAAATTTCGTTCGACGACTTTCTCAAGGTCGATATTCGCGTGGGCGAGGTGATCCGCGCCGAACCCTATCCCGAGGCCCGCAAACCCGCGATCAAGATGTGGATCGACTTTGGGGACGAGATTGGCGAGCGCAAGACCTCGGCCCAGATCACCGCGCATTACGATCCGGCCACTCTGGTCGGCAAACAGGTCATGGCTGTCGTCAACTTCCCTCCGCGCCAGATCGGCAAGTTCATGTCCGAGGTTCTGGTGCTGGGTCTGCCCGATGACAACGGCGAGATCGTTTTGATCGGCCCCGACGGCAAGGTACCAACCGGCGGGCGGATGCACTGATGAAACTGCTTATCACGCGTCCGATGACACCGGCAGTCGAATCGCGCGCCCGCGCCGATTTCGATGTAACCATCCGGGAAAACACCCTGCCCATGGCGCGGCAGGAGATGCTGGCCGCTCTGGCCGGATACGACGTTGTTGTGCCGACATTGGGCGATCAGTTCTCGGCTCGGATCTTTGCCGAGGTCGGTCAGCCGCGCTGCAAGCTGCTGGCCAATTTCGGTGTTGGCTTCAACCATATCGACGTGGATGCCGCACGCGCGGCCGGGATTGACGTAACCAACACGCCCGGCGCGGTCACCGATGCCACAGCCGATATCGCCATGACCCTGCTGCTGACCACAGCCCGGCGCGCCGGTGAGGGGGAGCGGCTGGTGCGGTCGGGGCAGTGGCAGGGCTGGCACCCGACGCAGATGCTGGGCTATCATGTGACCGGCAAGCGCGTGGGCATTGTCGGCATGGGCCGCATCGGACAGGCCATCGCGCGCCGCTGTCATTTCGGGTTTGCCATGCAGGTGGCCTATCAGTCCCGCAGCGCCAAGCAACTGGATTTCCCGGCGGAATTCACACCTGACCTTGAAACACTCGCCGCTTCGGTCGATTTCCTTGTGCTTGCGGTTCCCGGCGGTGCGGAAACCCGCCACCTGATCAATGCGCAGATTCTTGAGGCGATGAACCCCTCGGCTATTCTGGTCAACATCGCCCGTGGCGAGGTGGTGGACGAGGTCGCGCTGATCACGGCGCTGCAAACCGGTCAGATCGCGGGGGCGGGGCTTGACGTCTACGAATTCGAACCCAAAGTGCCGCAATCCCTGTGCGAAATGGAAAACGTCACCCTGCTGCCCCACTTGGGCACCGCCACCGAAGAGGTGCGCAGCAGCATGGGGCACATGGCGCTGGATAACGTGGCGGCCTTTGTCGCGGGCAGGGCGCTGCCCAACCTGGTCTAGTCGCCCACCGCCTCGCGCCAGTGTTTGCGGCAGAGCGAGACATAGGTCTCGTTCCCGCCGATCTGTACCTGCGCCCCTTCAGTGATGGCCTTGCCGGTCTCGTCGCGACGAATCACCATCGTGGCCTTGCGGCCGCATTCACAGATCGTGCGCACCTCGCGCATTTCGTCGGCAAGGGCCAGCAGGGCGGCAGAACCGGGGAACAGCTTGCCCTGAAAATCCACGCGCAGCCCATAGGCCAGCACCGGCACATCCAGATCGTCCACCGCACGGGCCAGTTGCCAGACCTGCGCCTCGGACAGGAACTGCGCCTCATCAATGAAAACGCAGGCCACGGAACCTTTGTCCAGCCGGGACCGGATCATGGCGAAGACATCATCTTCGGGTGTGAACGTGTCAGCCTGCTCCGATATGCCGATGCGCGATGCAATCCGCCCCGCACCCGCCCGCCCGTCAAGGGCGGCGGTCATCAGATAGGTCTGCATCCCGCGCTCGCGATAGTTGTGCGACGCCTGTAGCAACACGGTCGACTTGCCCGCGTTCATGGTGGAATAGTTGAAATACAGCTTTGCCATGGCGTGGGTCTAAAACGCCCGGCCAAAAGGAACAAGAGAGCAAAGGGATGTAAGAAGCGACGTCGCCATTGCGTGTGCAGAGGCCGAGCTGGGCTCGTAGGGGATGGAACCCCCGCGTCTGCAACAGCGACGCCGTCGGCCAACATGTGGCCAAAACAAAGCAAGGCCCAACAATACCGCCCCGCAATCACTCTTTACCGGCTTGAACTGCCGCCACTCACTCACAAAATCCCCCGCTTATCTGAGGGATAGTCAATGTATGACATTTCAATTATGACTCAGGTATGGGAAATTTCCCGACGCTTTCCCCGGTTTGGACACCGGGCGGGCGTTTGCAGGTAATAAAGGTAAATCAATGGCAGATATCGGGGCCTATCTGAAGAAACACACAGAAGCGCTGGTCAAAGATGTCGGAATAGAAGCTGCTTGTGAAATCACCGGAAAATCCAAGGCGACCCTGGGCCGGTATTATTCGGACAATGCCGAACACGCGGACAGGTTCATGCCCGTGGATGCGGTGGCTCGGCTTGAAAACGCAGCAACTTATCCGCATGTGACATCCGCGCTGGCGGATCTGAAAAACATCACCTTGTCCTACAGCGAACGCAACACCGAGGATCCTCGCACAGGCGGGGTGAATTCGGATGTCATCGCGCTCAGCCAGCGGTTTGCAATGTTGATGACTGAATATCAGTCCGCTATCGAAGATGGCATCATCACGGTGAACGAAGCCAAAAGGCTGCTGAAAGAAACCAGTTTGCTTCAGCAGGTCCTGATAGAAATGAAACTGCACCTGGAAGAAGAAAGCGTCAGCTAGGCTTGGTGGCGGCCAGCTATCGGCCAAAAACCGCCTGCCCGGATCGCCGCAGATGTCGTGCGCTTTGTGGCATGATCATCAACCGGACTCTGCGCCTCAATTCAGTCACGTCTTTCAGATAAGCTGTGGCGCAGGCAAGATCGTCAAGGGCAGTAAACCATGCAGAAAATGCAGGGAAATTACAGCATTCTCGCAGACCGTATGGTTTGGCGGTCGTTCCTGTTTGTCTATGCGCTCTTTCTGGCCACGGTGCTGTTTGGCGCTTATCAGGAAGGCCCTGATGACGCGATGCGCTGGGTCATGGTACAGGACCTGCTGGCGGGACAGGGCTGGTTTGACGCCTATCAGCATCGGCTGGGCCCCGGTGACGGCACGCTGATGCACTGGTCCCGGCTTGTCGATGCACCGATTGCCGGGATCTACGCGCTGTCCGCGATGGTCGTGCCGCCCGACACCGCCTTGCAAGTGACCGCGTTTGTGTGGCCGGTGCTTCTGGCGGGGCTGACCCTGTGGGCCTTTGCTGTCACCGGCGCAGCGTTGGGCGGGCGAAATGGCGCGATTTCGGCACTGGTGGTCGGTGCGCTGACGCTCGAACATTATCGGAAGTTCGACTATTTCTCGTTTGACCACCACAATGTTCAGATTCTGCTGTTTGCAGCGGCCCTCATGTTCTTTGTCCTGCGCAAGGCCAAACCCTCTGCTGCGGGATGGCTGGGTGTCTGTCTGGCCCTTTCGGTGTCAATCGGAACCGAATCGATCGTGCAGGTCGCGATTATCGCGGTGTTCTTCACGATTGACTGGATCGTGACCGGCACAGCCGCCCGCCGCCGCACCATGGTGTTTGGAACCGGGCTGGCGCTGACCCTGTTGTTGGCCAGCGTTGCAACAACGGGGCGTCAGGGCTTTCTGTTCCCAAGCTGCGATGCCCTGACGATCAGTGTGGCCCTGCCGGCCGGGATCGCGGCCCTGTGCCTGTGTGCAGCAGCCTGGGTCGGGTCGGGCTGGTCCTATTGGGGGCGCATCGGCGCGTGTCTTGCGACAGGCGCTGTAACACTCGGCTGCGCTTACGCATTTGCGCCCTACTGCCTTGAAAACCCGATTGCGGACCTGCCTCAGGACATGCGCGACTTCTGGCTCAGCCAGGTTGCCGAAGCACAGAATATCACCGTCGTGCTGGAACGACACCTGGGCGAGGCTGCGGCCCTGATCGCCATGTCCGTCATCACGGCGGTGGCAGCCTTGTTCTTTGCCCGCCAGTCGCAAGACAAAATGGATTACTTCCTGTTTCTGGCGCTGATTGTGACCGGGTTTTCCATGTTTCTGTACCAGTCCCGGATGATGACGTTTCTGGGCGTGTCCCTTGTGGCTGTTCAGGCTCAGATGCTGCGGGCCCTTTACGTCAGTTACAGAACCCATGGCCGCACGCTCTCCGGCTTGGCTATGATAGGCTTTATCGTCTGCGTCTCGCCAAAGATTGGTAGCAGCGTGGAAAAACAGTTGGAACGGTTTGCGCGCCCCTCCCTTGCGGCACCCGTCGCCGAGGTTGTGCAGGATTCGCAAAACATCGGCGCCCCCTGCAAAGCGCCCGAGGCCTACGCGGCCCTGAAAAACCTGCCAGCCGGAATGGTTCTGGTCGATTTCGATTATGCGGCAGAGGTGCTGCGCTATACCGATCATTCGGTTCTGGCGGGGAATTATCACCGCAACCGGGCCGGAATTCAGGCGCAGATCGCGGTTTTGCGTATGGACGCGCCTCAGGCCGGTCCGCGTCTTGCTGCGCTGGGTGTAAGCTATGTGCTGCTCTGCACCGCTGCGCCCCGTGCCGAATTCTGGGATTGGGCATCTCAGGGGCGCGGGCTGCAATCCCAGTTGGCAAAGGGTGAAACCCCCGCCTATCTCAGCCGGATTGATGGTGGGGAAGGGGCCGCGTTTCAGGTTTTTCAGTTGGCGGCCGATCTCTAGGCCGTAAGCGCTTTGCGGAATGTCGATCAGGCGTGACGCTTCACGATCACCGATCCAACCGAATACCCGGCCCCAAAAGAACAGATCAGGCCCAGATCGCCCTCTTGCAGATCGTCAGAGTATTTCGAAAACGCAATGATCGACCCTGCGGATGAGGTGTTCGCATAATCCTGAAGGATATTGGGTTGCTCGCCCGCCTCGGGTTCGCGGCCCAGAACCTTCTTGCCGATGAAGTCGTTCATCGTCTTGTTGGCCTGATGCAGCCACAGGCGTTTGAGGTCGGTATTGCTGACCCCTTCGGCCTCCATATGGTCGCTGATATGCTTGCTGACCATCGGCAACACTTCCTTGAACACCTTCCGGCCATTCTGCATGAACTGCATGTCGCGGCGGTCAATCACGCCATCGGGGCGCGACCGGCGCAGGAACCCGTTATTGTTGCGGATATTGTTTGAAAAGGCGGTGGCACAGCGGGTCGACAGGATTTCGAAATGCGGGCCTTTGGCGTCTTCGATCCGCTCGATCAACGTTGCCGTCGCCACATCGCCAAAGATAAAGTGACAATCCCGGTCGCGCCATTCCAGATGGCCCGAGCAGATTTCAGGGTTCACCACCAACGCCGCGCGCACCGACCCGGACCGCACCATATCCGCCGCCGCCTGAATGCCGAACGTGGCCGAAGAACAGGCGACATTCATGTCAAAGCCAAACCCGTCGATGCCCAGTTCCTGCTGAATCTCGATTGCAATCGCCGGATAGGCGCGCTCGTGGTTCGAGGCCGCACAGATCACCAGATCGACATCCGCCGCCGTGCGCCCCGCCTGCGCCAGCGCCTTCCTGCAGGCATCCACTGCCATCTCGGTCATGATCCCGGGCTCGTCATCGCTGCGTTGGCGCAGCGTCGGGTGCATCACGTCCGGGTTCAGTACCCCGGCCTTGTCCATCACGTACCGGTTATGAATGCCCGACGCCTTGACGATGAACTCTTCCGAGGAATGCTGCATCGCCTCCATCTGCCCGGCTGCGATGGCCTCGGCATTCTTCGCGTTCTGCTTGTCGGCATAAGCGTTGAACGCTTCGACAAGCTCGGCGTTGGTGATGACGTTCTCCGGCGTGAAGACACCGGTACCGGTGATGGCGGGGGTATACATGGCGGGTCCTGAATGTTTCGGATTCGCCCAAAATGCAGTCATGGCGTGATTTGATCAAGATATGTTGACCCAAGGGAATTCGTTCCGGGGTGCAGTTTCATATCTTGAATAGTTCATAAATTGAAGTATATCGCCCCGTAACCCGCGCGGAGACCCCCAATGCCAGACGATATCAGTGCCAGACTGGGCCGCCTCAGCCCCGAGATTCAGGCGATCATGGGCGTCTATGCCCTGTACTGGAAACTGGAAGAGACCTTCGACTGTATCGAAACAGACCTGAGCCACCCGGAATGCCACATGCTGATCAAGCTGGATCAGCCCAAGCGCATGGGCGTTCTGGCCGCCGATATGTTAAGCGTACCATCAACGATCACCGCCACAGCTGATGCCCTTGAAAAAGCGGGCTATCTGACGCGTCGGCGTGACCCCGAAGACCGCCGCGCCTGGTTGCTGGTGCTGACAAAGCAGGGCGAAGAGGCCCGCAACATGCTGGTCGCCGCCGCCGGAGACCTGTTTCACCGGGCCTCGGGCCTCAACGAACAAGAAACTGCCGAATTCGCGCGACTGGCGCGCAAAATCCGCGACAACGTATTGAAAACGGGAATTCCCGAGGGATTGAAGAAATGAAACTCCTGACCTCTCTGGGCCTTGTACTGGCCATTCTGGCAACCCCGATTGCCGCTCAAGAGACCCCGAAACCGGTGAAACTCATGCAGGTGCGCGAAACCGCGCCCGGTTTCACGCGGCAGTTCTTTGGCCGCGTCGCCGCGCGCCAGACCGTTGATCTTGCCTTTCAGGTTGCGGGCCAGATTGTCGAGATGCCCATCAACGAAGGCTTCGTGATTCCCAAGGATGGCCTGATTGCCCGTCTGGATCAGGAACCGTTCGAGCTGCGCCTTGATCGGGCGCGGCTGCAAAAGGAACAGGCCGACCGCACTGTCGCACGCCTGTCGCGCCTGCGCGGTACAACCGCCAGCCAGGTGGCCGTAGACGATGCCGAGACCGAGGCGCAGCTGGCCGCAATCGCCCTGCGCGACGCGGAATATGAACTGGAACACGCCACGCTGACCGCGCCCTTTGACGCGCTGGTCTCCAGCCGCTCGGTCGAGGCGTTTACGACCGTCTCGGCGGGCACGCCCATCGTTCGCATCCACGACATGTCCGAATTGCGCATCGTGGTCGACGTGCCCGAGATCCTGTTTCAACGCTCTGGCCAGACTGATCAAAGAACGATCACCGCCAAATTCCCTGCCAGTGACGAAGTCTTCCCGCTGGAAATCCGAGAATTCGACGCGGAAACCTCCAGCGTCGGTCAAACCTTCCGCATCCAGTTCGGCCTGACCCCGCCCGAGGGGTTGCTGATCCTTCCCGGCTCGTCCGTTACCGTCAATGTTCAGGTGCAGGACAACCGCATTGGCATCATCGTGCCAGCAACCGCTGTGATCGCCGACGCAAACGGCGCGCTGAACGTCATGGTGTTTTCCCCGGTCGGGGCGGATGAGGGCACCGTGCGCCGCGTCCCGGTGACCATCGAGCCCACGCAAACCGGCGATGTCCGGGTGCTGACGGGCCTGTCTGACGGGGATGAGGTCGTTGTGGCCGGGGGCGCTGTGCTGACGGATGGTCAGACGGTGCGTCGGTTCGCCGGTTTCGCGAATTGAGGGGCTGACAGATGAACATCGCCCGCGCCTCAATCGATCGGCCGCTTTACACATGGCTGGTCATCCTCATTGCCCTTGTTGGGGGCATCTGGGGGTTCACATCGCTTGGCCGTCTGGAAGACCCGGCCTTTACAATCAAAAACGCGGTCATCGCCACGCAATACCCCGGTGCCACTGCCGAACAGGTGGCGCTGGAAGTATCGGAACCGCTGGAATCCGCTATACAGCAGATGGGCGAGGTGGATGTCATCACCTCGGTCAATCAACCCGGACGGTCCCTGATCGAGGTCGAGATCAAGTCGACATATGACGGCACCGAACTGCCTGCCATCTGGACCCGGCTCAGGGCCAAGGTGCGCGACGCCGCGCGCGGCCTGCCATCGGGCGTCGGCCAACCGTTTGTGAATGACGGGTTCGGCGACGTGTTCGGCCTGTTCTATGCGGTGACCGCCCAAGGGTTCTCGGACGCCGAAAAGCACGAACTGGCAACCTTCCTGCGGCGGGAACTGCTGACCGTGGACGGGGTTGCGGATGTCGAGGTTCAGGGCCTGCCGGACGAGGCGATCTTTGTCGAACCCGATCTGGCGATTTCCGTGAACCAGAATGTCCCGCTGCAAGCGATCAACCAGGCCATCGCCAATGCGGATTCGGTCAATTCCTCAGGGTCCTTGCGCTCTGATAACGACCGCACCACCATTCTGACGGCCGAAGGGTCGGACAGCGTGTCGGCCATTGCGGGCCTGTCTGTCGGTTCGCAAGGGCAGGTGATCAACCTCTTTGACATGTCCGATGTCTATCGCGCCCGTCAGAACGACCCCGACATCATTATCCGCTACAACGGGACCGAGGCCTTCACCTTGGGCATCGCGGGTCTGGCCACGGAAAACATTGTCGAGGTCGGCAAACGTGCTGATGCAAAGTTTGCGGAGCTGAACACAAGCATTCCCTTCGGTGTCGAAATCCTGCCGATCTATCAGCAACATGTGGTGGTCGAACAGGCCTCGAACGACTTTCTCGTGAACCTTGCCATGTCGGTGGCCATCGTGGTCGCCGTGCTGGGCATCTTCATGGGCTGGCGCGCGGCCATTGTCGTCGGCTCGACCCTGCTGCTGACCGTGGTCGGCACGCTTCTGTTCATGTCGCTCTTCTCAATCGAGATGGAACGAATCTCATTGGGTGCCCTGATCATCGCCATGGGGATGCTGGTGGACAACGCCATCGTCGTGGCCGAAGGGATGCAGATATCCATGCTGCGCGGCCAGTCCTCGCGCGATGCGGCCGAGGATGTGGCGTCAAAAACCCAGATCCCGCTGCTGGGTGCGACCGTGATTGGCATCATGGCCTTTGCGGGCATTGGCCTCAGCCCTGACGCAACCGGAGAATTCCTGTTCTCTCTGTTCGCCGTGATCGGCATTTCACTGTTGCTCAGCTGGGTTTTGGCGATCACCGTCACGCCGCTATTGGGGCATTACTTCTTCAAACAGGGCAAAGCAGGCGAGATCGACGCATACGGCGGCCTCCTGTTCCGCATCTATGGTGCGATTCTGCGCTTTGCGCTGCGCTTCCGCTGGCTGGTTGTTGCTGGTCTCGTCGGCGTAACCGTGGTGTGTTATGCCGGGTTTGGGCTGATGAAACAGCAGTTCTTCCCCAACTCCAACACGCCTTTGTTCTTTGTGCACTACAAACTGCCGCAGGGCACACCGATTGCACGAACCGCCGAAGACATGGCGGTGTTCGAAGAGTGGTTGGCAGCCCGCGACGACGTCGTCTCGGTCACGACCTTTGTCGGCCAGGGGGCTACTCGTTTCATGCTGACGTATTCAGCCGAAAAGCCGAACCCCAGCTATGGGCATATGGTCATCCGCACAGCAAGCCTGGACGACATCCCGGCGCTGCAAGCGGACCTTGAGGCGTTTGGGTCCGTCCAATTCCCCGAAGGTGAGTTCGGCACTAAGCGCCTGGTCTTTGGCCCCGGTGGCGGCGATCCGATTCAGGCCCGGTTCTCGGGCAGCGATCCGGTCGTGCTGCGCCAGCTTGCTGATGAGGCAGTGCAGCGCATGGCAGCCGCATCCCCGAACGCGCTGTTGGTTCATCACGATTGGCGCGAACAGGAACTGGCGCTGCAACCGATCTATGCCACCGAACGGGCGCAGACAGCCGGTGTCACACGCGAAGACATCGCCGCCACCCTGCAATTCTCGACCGACGGCATTACGGGTGGTGTGTTCCGCGAGCGCGACCGCCTGATCCCGATCATCCTGCGCCGACCCGCGGACGGAGATTACTCGATCGTCGATCAGGTCGTGTACTCGGACCAGTCGGAAAAGTTTGTACCAATTGAACAAATGGTGGATGGATTCGAGTACAAAACGCTCAATACGCTGGTTCACCGTCGTGATCGGGTTCTGACCATCACCGTCGGCGCCGACATCCCGCCCGACCTGACAGCGGCACAGGTCCACGCCGAAGTGCGCGACGCCATCGAGGCCATCGACCTGCCACCCGGCTACAAGATGGAATGGGGTGGAGAGTTCGAAAACTCGCGCAAAGCGCAGGCAAGCCTGGGCAGACAATTGCCGCTGAGCCTGCTGATCATGGTGTTGATCTCGGTCCTATTGTTCAACGCGATCCGCCAGCCGATCATCATCTGGCTGCTGGTGCCGATGTCCGTGAACGGCGTGGTGATCGGCCTGTTGGGAACAGGGTTGCCCTTCACCTTTACGGCACTTCTGGGCCTGCTCAGCCTGTCGGGTATGCTGATCAAGAACGGCATTGTTCTGGTTGAGGAAATCGATCTGGTCCGCGCCACAGGAAAGCCCCTGCGCGAGTCAATCATCGAAGCATCCGTGTCGCGTTTGCGGCCCGTCATGCTGGCGGCTGTCACGACCATTCTGGGCATGGCGCCGCTGCTGACGGATGCGTTCTTCGTCTCGATGGCAGTGACGATCATGGGCGGTCTGGCATTTGCCACCGTGCTGACAATGGTCGCGGCACCGGTGTTTTACCTGCTGTTCTTCGCCCGTGACGAACGAAAGAAAACGATGGAAACGCCTGCGTAAGGCATTGGAAATAAAGAAAAGCCCCAGAGTTTCCTCTGGGGCTTTTCCGTTTGGTTCAGGGGTCTTTACCCCTGTAGCGATTTCACCTCGACGTCGCCCTCAGCTTGTGCCTTGATCGCCAGTGCTGCGGCATTGGCCCCTGCAGCGGTGGTGAAATACGGGATCTTGTCATACAGCGCGATCGAGCGGATGGCCTTGCTGTCCTCAACCGCCTGCGCACCTTCGGTGGTGTTCATCACCAGCTGCACCTGACCGTCTTTCAGCATGTCCACAACATCCGGGCGGCCTTCGTACACCTTGTTCACCACGTCACAGGCAACACCCTGTTCGTCCAGCCAGCTTTGGGTGCCGCGCGTGGCCACAAGCGTGAAGCCCTGATCAACCAGAACCTGCGCCGCTTCCAGCATGGCTTTGCCCTTGTCGGCATCCTTGATCGAAATGAACGCACGGCCTGAAGACGGCAGCACCATGCCCGCGCCCATCTGCGCCTTGAGGAACGCGCGTGGGAAGTCACGGTCCCAGCCCATCACCTCGCCTGTCGAGCGCATTTCCGGGCCAAGGATGGTGTCGACGCCGGGGAAACGGGCGAAGGGCATGACGGCCTCTTTCACCGAGAACCACGGCATATCCGGATCGGCCAGCGTCATCTGGTCCGCGATCTTGGTGTCCTTGCCTTCCTGATAGGGCGGGCGCATCGGGAAATCGGCCAACTTCTCGCCCGCCATGATACGCGCCGCAATCGACGCAATCGCACTGTCGGTGGCCTTGGCAACAAACGGCACGGTGCGCGAGGCGCGCGGGTTCACTTCGATCAGATAGATCTCATCATCCTTGATCGCGAATTGCACATTCATCAGGCCAACGACATTCAGCGCCTTGGCCAGTTTGAATGCCTGTTCCTTGATCTGCCCGATGATCTCTTTCGACAGCGAATAGGGCGGCAGCGAACAGGCGGAATCGCCCGAGTGAACGCCCGCTTCTTCGATGTGCTGCATGATGCCCGCCACGTGAACGTCGGTGCCGTCACACAGCGCATCTACGTCCAGCTCGACCGCGCCCGCCAGATAGCTGTCCAGCAGTACGGGGCTGTCGCCCGAGACCACAACGGCCTCGTTGATATAGCGTCGCAGCTGATCCATATCGCGCACGATTTCCATCGCACGACCGCCCAGAACGTAAGAGGGGCGAATGACCAGCGGGAAACCGATCTCTTCGGCAATCTCCAGCGCCTTTTCATCGGTCGAGGCAATACCGTTTCTGGGCTGTTTCAGGCCCAGTTCATTGACCAGCGCCTGGAACCGTTCACGGTCTTCGGCCAGGTCAATTGCGTCCGGTGTGGTACCCAGAATCGGAATACCCTCGGCCTCAAGCGCGTTGGCCAGCTTCAACGGTGTTTGACCACCGAACTGAACGATCACGCCGTGCAGCGTGCCGTTTTCCTGTTCCTTCGTCAGGATTTCCATGACGTGTTCAAAGGTCAGCGGTTCAAAATACAAACGGTCCGAGGTGTCGTAGTCGGTCGAAACCGTCTCGGGATTGCAATTGACCATGATGGTCTCGTACCCGGCCTCGGTCAGCGCATAACAGGCGTGGCAGCAGCAATAATCGAACTCGATCCCCTGACCGATCCGGTTCGGGCCACCACCAAGAATAACGACCTTCTTGCGGTCGCTTGGGCGTGCCTCGCATTCGACATCTCCCATCATCGGGGCTTCGTAAGTCGAGTACATATAGGGTGTCTGCGCTTCGAACTCGGCGGCGCAGGTATCGATGCGTTTGAAGACCGCGGTGACGCCCAGATTGTGGCGGGCGCGGCGCACGTTATCTTCGCTGCGGCCTGACAGGTTGCCCAGACGCGCATCGGTAAAGCCCAGCATCTTGAGCTTGCGGATGCCTTCTTCGGTCACTGGCAGACCGTCCTTGCGCACGATGCGTTCGGCTTCGATGATCTCGCGAATGCGGGCCAGGAACCAGGGGTCAAACTTGGTGACGCCAAAGATTTCGTCGTCGCTCAGGCCATGACGCATGGCTTGGGCGATGGTGCGCAGGCGGTCGGGGGTCTGCTTGCTGATCGCCTTGATGACATGCGCCTTGTCATCGCTGCTTTCGACCTCATCCCACAGGCCGATGCTCAACCCCGGAACTTCGATCTCATCAAACCCGGTCAAGCCGGATTCCATCGATGCCAGCGCCTTCTGCATGGATTCGTGGATGGTGCGCCCGATGGACATCGCCTCACCCACCGACTTCATTGCAGTGGTCAGGTAGGGTTCAGAGCCGGGGAATTTTTCAAACGCGAATTTCGGGATCTTGGTGACGACATAGTCGATGGTAGGTTCGAACGACGCAGGCGTGACCTTGGTGATGTCATTGTCCAGCTCGTCCAGCGTGTAGCCCACGGCCAGTTTCGCGGCGATCTTGGCAATCGGGAAACCCGTCGCCTTGGAGGCCAGCGCCGATGAACGCGACACGCGCGGGTTCATTTCGATCACAACCATTCGGCCATCATCGGGGTTGATCGCCCATTGCACGTTCGAGCCGCCGGTTTCCACCCCGATCTCGCGCAGCACGGCAATCGAGCCGTTGCGCATGATCTGGTATTCCTTGTCGGTCAGCGTCAGGGCAGGGGCCACCGTGATCGAGTCACCCGTGTGCACGCCCATTGGATCGACGTTTTCGATGGAACAGACGATGATGGCGTTGTCGGCAGTGTCGCGCACCACTTCCATCTCGTATTCTTTCCAGCCCAGCAGGCTTTCATCGACAAGGATCTGGTTGACAGGCGAGGCATCCATGCCCGAGCGGCAGAAATGGATATAATCCTCGCGGTTATAGGCCACGCCGCCGCCTGTGCCGCCCAAGGTAAAGGCCGGGCGGATGATGGCGGGCAGGCCGATTTCCTCCAACTCATCCAGAGCGATCTGCACACCTGCTTCCAGATCGGCAGAGCCGTCGGCCTTCTTGGGGGCGGTCACGATGGTGGCTTTGGGGTTTTCCAACCCCAGCCGATCCATCGCCTCGCGGAACAATTTGCGATCCTCGGCCATCTCGATGGCGTCGCGTTTGGCACCGATCATCTCGACACCGAACTTGTCCAACACCCCCATCTCTTCCAGCGCGAGCGAGGTGTTCAGACCGGTTTGCCCGCCCATTGTGGGCAGCAGGGCGTCAGGGCGTTCCTTTTCGATGATCTTGGCGACGACCTCGGGCGTGATCGGCTCGATATAGGTGGCATCGGCAAGTCCGGGGTCAGTCATGATTGTCGCCGGGTTCGAGTTGACCAGAATAACCCGGTAACCTTCTTCGCGCAGGGCCTTGCAGGCTTGAGCGCCGGAATAGTCGAACTCGCAGGCCTGACCGATAACAATGGGACCCGCCCCGATGATCATGATCGACTTGATGTCGGTTCTCTTCGGCATGGTCTGGCCCCTTCGATTTTGCACGAGTCGCGGGCGCCGCCCAAGCGCCCAAATTGTCGTGCGTTATAGGGACCACGCAGAAAGGTTCAAGGGGTATCGGAAACAGAAGCGAAATTGCCGCTTTCCCCCCTTTCCCCTGCCAGAGTATTCTCTATATCGCCCTTCACGGCAAAAGAGGATGCAGTTGCGTATTCGTTTTGATCAGGGACCAGCCGGTCGCGGAACCCGGTTTCAGCGCCCGTCTCGGATTATCCGCGCGGATACGGCGGAGGACGTGCCCCAGGCTCTGGCGGCGCTGGATGAGGCGCGCGCGCGCGGCGCCTGGCTGGCTGGCTATGCCAGTTATGAACTGGGATATGTGCTTGAACCCCGGCTGATCAAACTTTTGCCGGAATCGCGTCGGCTGCCCTTGCTGTGCTTTGGAGTTTACGGCGCGCCGGATCGGGTTTCTTTACCGACGCCCGCAGGCGAGGTGCGCGCGTTTCAGCCGCGCTGGGACGAGGCGCGCTATGGCGAAGCCTTTCAAGTGGTGCATGATGCCATCGGTGCCGGTGACATCTATCAGGCGAACCTGACCTTTCCGATTGACCTGACCGTCTCGGGCAGCAGTGAAACCCTTTATGCGGCACTGGCAGCGGGGCAGCCCGTTGGGCATGGCGCGCTGGTGCAGCAGGTCGGGTTACCGGATTTGCTCAGCCGCTCGCCAGAGTTGTTCTTCCGCACAGACGCGGATGGAAAGATCGAGACACGACCGATGAAGGGTACCCAGCCGCGCAGCGAAGACCCGGACGAGGATATGCGGCGCCGGGCGTTTCTGACCACGGACGAAAAGAACCGGGCGGAAAACCTGATGATCGTCGATCTTCTGCGCAACGATATCAGCCGTGTCGCATTGCCCGGTTCCGTTCATGTCCCTGAACTGTTCAAGGTGGAAACCTATGCGACAGTGCATCAGATGGTTTCACTTGTCCGTGCCCAGTTGCTCAAATGCGCAGGGCTCAGCGATATACTGACGGCGTTGTTTCCCTGCGGCTCGATCACGGGCGCCCCCAAAATTCGCGCCATGGAAATTCTGGCCGGGCTGGAACCCTGGCCGCGCGACATCTATTGTGGCACCATCGGCTGGGCCGCGCCTGATGGGCGGTCCGAGTTCAACGTGGCCATCCGTACGCTGATGCTGGAAGACGATCAGGCCACCCTGAACGTGGGCGGGGGCCTTGTCTGGGACAGCACCGCCCCGGCAGAATATGAGGAGGCGCTATGGAAAGCCCGCTTCGCCCGCCAGCTGAGCCTGATTTCCGCCTGATCGAAACGCTGGCGTTTCGGCCAGGTCAGGGCTTTCTCCGAAAAGACCGTCACCTTGCGCGCATGGCCCGAACCGCTGCGGCCTTTGGCCTTCCCTTCAACCCGGATTCAGCGACCGCCGCGCTGGATGGCGCGTTGGGCGACACCCCCTTGCGGTGCCGCCTTACACTGGACGCATCGGGTGCATTCGAATTGACCATCGGGGTTCTGGCCAGCAACCCTCCGGTCTGGCGCATCGCCCTGTCTGATCAGCGACTGGCTTCCAATGATCTTTGGCTGCGTCACAAGACAAGCCGCCGCGCCCTTTATGACAATACTCGCGCCGCGCTGACGGATGGCATAGACGAGGTGTTATTCCTGAATGAGCTTGATGAGCTGTGTGAGGGCACCATCAGCAACCTTTTCGTCGAAAAACAGGACGGTCGTATTCTGACACCTGCGCTGTCCAGCGGTCTGTTGCCTGGCATATTGCGCGAAGAATTACTGGATAAAGGAACGGTGTCTGAGGCCGTGCTGACCTTGAGCGACCTGAAAAATGCACAAACTGCCTACATGGGCAATTCATTGCGCGGGCTGATCCGGGTGGAGCTGATAGACACGTGACCAAAGACAGCGCGATGGTCGGACCGCCGGTTGCATTGCCGCGGTTAAGGGTCGAGTTCGGCCTGTTCTATGTTGTCCTGCCGCTGATCATCGCGGTTTTGTTTCCACCGAACTGGATGTTTCCGGCTCTGTTTGCCCTGACCGGGCTGGGGATCATGCTGCTGCATTGGACACCGGGCTTTCAATGGGCCGAGTTGCGCTATGATTGGGCCAACTGGTCGCTTCGCGAAGTTGTGCTGTTTACCGCTTTCATGTCCGTGTTTTGCGTCGGGCTGATTCAGGTGACACGCCCCGACGCCGCATTTCTTCTGCTGATACACCGCCCTGAGATGCTGGCGCTTATCTGGATCGGTTATCCTGTTTTGTCTGCACTGCCTCAGGAACTGTTGTTCCGCCCACTGTTCTTCCGGCGTTATCACGCGATCCTGCCAGAGGGGCGTGCGGCTTATGTGCTGAATGCTGCCATCTTCTCGTTCGCGCATCTGATGTATTGGAGCTGGACTGTCGCCCTCATGACATTTGCGGGCGGGCTGCTGTTTACATGGGCCTACAGGCAGCGCGGTTCGTTCTTCTACGCGGTGCTGCTGCACGCGATTGCGGGCAATATCATCTTTGCGGTCGGGCTGGGTGTCTATTTCTACTCAGGCAACGTGCAAAGGCCGTTTTGACAGGGCGACCCGCCTTGACTTTCCGGGCCTGACAGGGTGTATCGGCGCGACGAATTCTGCGCCCGAAGGGATATGATCCATGCACGCCTATCGCAGCCACACCTGCGCCGCACTGACCGCCGCTAATGTCGGTGAAACCGTTCGCCTGTCCGGTTGGGTGCATCGGGTCCGAGATCATGGGGGCGTCCTGTTCATCGACCTGCGCGACCATTTCGGCGTAACCCAGATCCTGTGTGACGGCGACAGCGCCGCTTTTGCTGCGCTTGAAAAGGTGCGTTCCGAATGGTGCATCCGCATCGACGGAACCGTCAAGGCGCGTGCCGCCGAACTGGTGAACCCGAAACTGCCCACCGGTGAGATCGAGGTTTACGTGCGCGAACTGGAAGTTCTGGGGGCCGCCGAGGAATTGCCGCTAATGGTGTTCGGCGATCAGGAATACCCCGAGGAAACCCGCCTGCGCTATCGTTACCTCGACCTGCGACGCGAGGCGATGCAGCGCAACATGACCTTGCGCTCGGACGTGGTGGCCTCCATGCGCAAGCGTATGTGGGATCAGGGGTTCCGCGAGTACCAGACGCCGATCATCACCGCGTCCTCACCCGAAGGCGCGCGTGACTTCCTTGTGCCGTCGCGCCTGCATCCGGGTAAGTTCTACGCGTTGCCGCAAGCCCCGCAGCAGTTCAAGCAGCTGATTATGGTGTCGGGTTTCGACAAGTATTTCCAGATTGCGCCCTGCTTCCGCGACGAAGACCCGCGCGCCGACCGCTCACCCACCGATTTCTACCAGCTTGACCTCGAGATGTCCTTTGTCGAGCAGCAGGACGTGTTCGACACGATCCAGCCCGTTCTGACCGGTGTGTTCGAAGAGTTCGGTGGCGGTCGCAAGGTCGATCAGGACTGGCCGCAGATTTCCTACAAGGATTCGGCTCTGTGGTACGGCACGGACAAGCCCGACCTGCGGAACCCAATTAAGATGCAGGTGGTTTCCGACCACTTCCGCGGGTCTGGTTTTGCGATTTTTGCAAAGCTGCTCGAACAGGAAGGCACCGAAATTCGCGCTATCCCCGCGCCAACCGGTGGCAGCCGCAAGTTCTGTGACCGCATGAACGCCTTTGCCCAGAAAGAGGGTCTGCCCGGTATGGGCTACATCTTCTGGCGCGATCAGGGCGAAGGGATGGAAGCCGCAGGCCCGCTGGCCAAGAACATCGGCCCCGAGCGGACCGAGGCTATCCGTCAGCAATTGGGTCTGGGTGTCGGCGATGCGGCGTTTTTCCTGGGCGGCAAGCCGAAAGCCTTTGAAAAGGTTGCAGGCAAGGCGCGCGACGTGATCGGGGAAGAGCTTGGTCTGACCGAGAAAGACCGCTTTGCCTTTGCCTGGATCGTTGATTTCCCGATCTATGAGCAAGACGAAGAAACCGGCGCGATCGACTTTGAGCACAACCCGTTTTCGATGCCGCAAGGCGGCATGGAAGCGCTGCAGGGCAATCCGCTGGACGTACGTGGATACCAGTATGATCTGGCGTGCAATGGATATGAGCTGGTCTCGGGCGCGATCCGGAACCACAAGCCGGAGATCATGTTGAAAGCCTTTGAACTGGCGGGCTATGGCGAGGACGAAGTGAAATCCCGCTTTGGGGCCCTGTTCAATGCCTTCCACTACGGTGCGCCGCCACACGGTGGATGCGCTGCTGGGATCGACCGGATCGTGATGTTGCTGGCGGATGAGGCCAATATCCGCGAGGTCATGATGTTCCCGATGAACCAGCGGGCCGAAGACCTGATGATGCATGCGCCGTCGGACCCGACATCAGATCAGCTGATGGAACTGGGCTTGCGCCTCATCCCGCAGGACTAAACACCAGCCGCCCGCATCAAGCGGGCGGGTTCATTTTGGTGCCGGTGCGTATTCGCGGGTCAGTCCAGCGGGTTGTTCAGATCGCCCCGGTTGACACGAATAGAGCGCGCAGTCTGCCGTGTTTGGCGATAGGCCCAGATGCACAGAAGCGTCGCGGTGATGAAGTAGGCTGCAATCACGTCAAATCGCCTTTCTTTGTTCCAGGCGGTTCTGCACCATGCCGGCGACCTGCGCTGCCTGCGCGGTGATCGGTGCTCCGTTCGCCCGTGACAGCGCCAGCTTTCGGGCGGCTTCTGCCAAGGGCCTGTCATCGGCTTCCCGTGCGACCCCTTGCAGGAACTGGGCGGCGTAATCCCATGTGCGATGATCGTTGGGCCCGGTAAGGACATCGGCGATATGCGCCATGTCGTCCTGATAAGCCATCGGGTCGGGTCGGATGACTTCATCTCGAACCGAGTGGAGCCCGCTTGGGCGTCGATCTTCGGGTAGGCGCTCCAGAATGGACTTCTGAAAATAAGACAATGATTTTATCGGCTTGGACAGGAAACCATCCGCCCCGGCTGCGTGGGCCAGACCTTCGGTGGCGTCATCGCCCGACAGGCCCATGATTACGCTGATCCGTGGTGAAGCGTCGGCCAGTTCGGCGATCAGGTCAGCTCCGGATCCGTCAGGCAGGCCCATATCGACCAGAATGACCGACGGGCGATAGATCTGCAGGTGTCGCCGTGCCGATTTCAGGCAGTCAGCGCGTCGGATACGTGCACCGCTATGCAGGCACATCAGGCGGATCGCATCGCAGGCATATCGGCTGTCTTCAACAACCAGAATTGTCTGTCCCAGCAAGGGCCGCGTTGCGGTGGGCGTGGCGGCGGTGGTGGCAATGAGGCCCGAATCGTCCATGGCAGCTCTCCTATCCAGCAGATGCTTCACGCTAGGAACTTCTGGCTAACACGACGTTAACGCGCGATTTGGCGCACTTGTTCTTTCGCAGAGCAGCCCCCATAACCCACGCAACGCAGGACATCAGGAGTGAGACATGATTGGACGTCTGAACCACGTTGCCATCGCCGTACCCGACCTTGAGACGGCATCCGAACAGTACCGCAATGCGCTGGGCGCTAAGGTTGGCGCGCCGCAGGACGAACCGGATCATGGCGTCACGGTTGTGTTCATCGAACTGCCCAACACCAAGATCGAACTTTTGTACCCGCTGGGCGACGACAGCCCTATCAACGGGTTTCTGGAAAAGAACCCGGCAGGCGGTATTCATCACGTATGCTATGAGGTCGAAGACATCATCGCCGCCCGTGATCATTTGAAAGCGACCGGTGCCCGTGTTCTGGGGTCGGGGGAGCCCAAGATCGGCGCGCATGGCAAGCCGGTGCTGTTCCTGCATCCCAAGGACTTCAACGGCTGCCTTGTCGAGCTGGAACAGGTATGATCCGCAAAATCCGGAGGGGCTGAAGTGACCATTACTGCTGCATTGGTGCTGTTTGCCGTCATCTGGTTCATGACGTTGCTAGTGGTTTTGCCCATTCGCATCAAAACTCAGGGTGACCTGAACGATATCGTTCCGGGCACCCATGCGGGTGCGCCGGAAGTCCATCATCTGAAGGCAAAGATGTGGATCACCACCGCCATTGCTGTGGTTTTGTGGGCTATCATTGCCGGCATCATCATTTCCGGTGTGATTTCAGTGCGGGACTTCGACTGGCTGAACCAACTGGAGCCGCGCTAATCTGTGTCAGACCTTTTGGCCTGACACAGCATGAAAAATATGGGTGAATGTCGCCGCGCCAAGGATCGGGATCACCAGATTCAACAGCGGTATCGACAGCGGAATGGCCATCAGGGTTCCAGCGACCCAGATCGTGGTCGAATGCCTGGCTCGCAATTGGCGTGCGCCATCCCGTCCGATCCGGCGCATTGCAGCCAGCGTGAAGTATTCCCGCCCCAACAGGAACCCGTTCATGGCCCAGAAGATGAAGGGCGCAAACGGGGTGAAGATCGCATAGAGGATCAGCGCCAGCAGGTTTGCGACAATCAGCACGCCAAGAAAGCTGAGGCCGTCCAACAGGGCTTCTGACACCGGGATGCGTCGTGCAGGTGGTAAGGCTGGAAAGTGCTTGTCCTCGACGGCCTGTGCCACTTCGTCCAGAAAGATCGATGTGATGGCTGACGCCACCGGCACCATCAGGAAAACAGGCAGGATCAGGACGAGAACGATACCTGAATAGTTCAGAACGTCGTTCAGCCACGGGACAGCTCCGACAAATGGCAGCGAGATTTCACTGCCTGACAACAAGTTGATCAACCTGATCGCACCCGCACAGGCGAGACCCAGCAACAGGATGGTCAAACCTACACCGCGCAGCAGAACGGCGCGGAATTTGGGGTCTCCGATCTGGCCGAGCGCGCTGAAAAAGGCGTTCAGGATGATCATTCTGTGATCCATTCCGTCAAGGCTGCCACATCGGGCCGCGGGCGTTCGGGTGGCGCTGTTCCCTCGGTGGCGATATGTATCAGCCCGGCGACACGTTCGTTGTCGGCAAGCCCAAAGGCGTCGACGCAGAAGTCGTGGTCATGGGTTTGCCAACCCGATAGCCAGTTTGCGCCCCAGCCTGCGGCCAGCGCGACATTCAGCAGGGCCAGACAGACCGCGCCCGCAGAATAGGTTTGTTCGATCGCGGGTATTTTCTCGGACGGTTTTTGTACTTCGATCACGGCTACGGCCAGATGCCCCATGTCGAACTGGCTGCGCGCTTTTGAAATATCTTCCGGACTTTTGTTCAGCCGTTGCCCGCAGGCCTCGGTCAAGGTTGCCAACCGTGCCATGGCCCCCTGTTCCAGAACGATAAATCGCCAGGGTTCCAGTTTTCCGTGATCGGGGCTGCGTGCGGCTGCGGTCAGCAGGGGGCGCAATTCGTCCCGTGTCGGAGCCGGGGCAACCAGTGTCTTGGCGGGTCGGGACCGGCGCGACTGCAAAAACTCCAGAGCAGCGGGGTTTTTCATGGACATATGTTAACTTCCTTTACATCACGTCTCTGTATCTTGGTCGGCATGCCGAGGGTTTCAAGGGCGCGGCGACGGATCGCGTGGATCAATTTCATTCCACCGCCCATCATGCAAGACTATTGAGGGAAGGGGCGACAATGGCGAAATCCAAACTACGAGATCTGCCGGATCTCAGCGCGCAGGCGCACGCCGGGGCAACGTTTCATCTGAAAGTTACACCCAAGGCCGCGCGCGACCGGGTGGTCGTGAAAGACGGGCAGATCAGGGTATTTGTCACGGCACCGCCTGACAGCGGCAAAGCCAACCATGCGGTTCAGGTGATCCTTGCGAAATGTCTTGGCGTTGCCCCTTCGACACTGACACTCAAGCAGGGGCAAACCGCGCGCAACAAGGTGTTTGTCTATGTGCCCTAAGGCCCCGTTTCACGGATCTGGTAAACACCCTCGGGCAGGTCCAGCGCTGCGGCCAGATCGCGGACCTGTTCGGGCGACAAGGTGATCTTTTGCACTTGGTCGGTTCGCGGATCAAACTGTTCCAGCGTGACGCATTCGGCGAAATTGTTGATCACAACATCCTCTTGCAAAGGTTTTTCACCTTCGTCCACAAGCGTTATGACCGTCGAGTCGAATTCATGCTCAATCGAAAACATAAGGACAGAGTGCAAGCCGTCGACGCGCAATGCAAGACGTTCGTTTCAAAGCATTGTGTGGTTACTCTGAACAGCACGTACTATGTTGAAATCACGGTCAGACCGAGCCGAAGGATGTAACATGCGCAGACGCTTTGTTTTGGTGCTTCCCCTGCTGCTTGCGGCCTGTGCGGAAGGTGCATTGCGCGTGCAACCCGCCGCGGATTGGCTGGGTGAAGGGCCGGAGTCCGAAACCATGGCCCAGACCTTTCGCGAAGTCAGCCAGAACATTGGGGCCGAGGCTCGCAGCCAGTGTTTGAAACAATCAAGGCCTCAGAAATGCGATTTCCGGGTTCTCGTTGATCTGAACCCACGTGCGCCGGCCAATGCGTTTCAGACATTGGACGACCAGAAGCAACCCACCATAATCTTTACACTTGCGATGATCCGTTCCACACAAAATGCAGATGAACTGGCTTTTGTCATGGGGCACGAGGCGGCCCATCACGTGCTGGGCCACATCGCACGGCAAAGCGAAAATGCCAGCGCAAGCGCAACTGAGTTCGGAAAGGCGGAAAAGCTGCGCGGGGGCGACGCCGCCGACATAGAAGAGGCCCAGAAAGTTGGGGCGCAGGTTGGTGTTCAGGCTTATGTGAAGGATTTTGAGCTTGAGGCTGACCAGATGGGCACGATCATTACACATAATGCGGGCTACAACCCGCTGATCGGGGCAAAGTTCTTTGATCGCATTCCGGATCCCGGTGACAGGTTTCTGGGCACCCACCCGCCAAACGCGCAGCGCGTTCACATCGTGCTTGAAACCGCGACACAACTGGGACTGACGCAATGACCGATCTTGTGCGCCTTGGCGTGATTTTGACGGATCGCGGGTCGAAATATGCGGTATCTGGCGCGCCTGTGGCGTCACGCGCGGACGTCGACGCGGTTTTGGACCAACTGAAGTCCGATAAATCCTATGCCAAGGCCACACATAACACCTGGGCCGCCTCTTTGCCGACCGGCGCGCTGAAGGCTGATGACGGGGAGAGCGGCGCCGGTATGGTAATCCTGCGGATGATCGAGCGTGCAGGGCTGGACAATCACGTGATCATCGTCACCCGCTGGTACGGAGGCAAAAAGCTGGGTGGGGACCGTTTTCGCCGCGTTCAGGATGCAACCCGGGCCTATCTGGACCACATCGGCGCCCAATCTTGACCTGTATCAAAGTCTGACCTTCCGGATGCGCTAGGATTTCGTAAAGCGCGAAAGGGAAAGGATACAGCATGCCCACCCGAGAGTCCTTGCGGCTTCATGCCGGATTGGTGGACGATATGGCCAGAATGCTGGACATCGATCTTGAGGAAGCAGCCATTGGCGGCAAGCTATCTGTCGACCAGATTTCTGACGCAGTTCTGCGATGTACCGATTGTCCGAACCCGGATCATTGTCAGGATCTGCTTAAGAAAATGGCGACCGCTGGGCGGACACCTGAATATTGCCGTAACCAGGAGTTACTGCACAAATTGATGCCTTAACTGTCAGGTTCGCCATGCCACGTCTCGGTGAAATCATGGCCCACCTGCGCTTGGTACTGCGGATGGGCGAGGTCACAGGAACCGACCTGGCCGCAGCCTATCGGGACGGTCACCTGAAACATGAGGATTGGGCCGAGATCGTGCAGCAATGCCGAGGCTGTGCCTGGGCCAGAACCTGCCCAGAGTGGCTGGAACGGCGCGAACAGATTGATCATGCCCCATGCACATGCCCGAACCGTGAGCGTTTCAAGGCCATCAAAGCTTTGCAAGCGGAGGACGCGTGATGCCTCGGGATATTCTGGGTGAGGTCGAAAAGCACTTTTGGTTGACGCGCTCTGTCTCGCGAAGCATGGGAATTTCACTGAGCGAAGCCATGGCCGAAGGGCGGCTGTCGCCCGAAGAATACGCCGAACTGGTCACGCGCTGTCGCGCATCGGGTTGTGATGCGCAATGCACCAGCTGGCTGGCTCAGCGGCAGCATCCAGCGGATACGGCCCCGGATTTCTGTGCAAATTCAGAGACACTGAACCGATTAAAAGGTTGATCAAAGGTCTTTGTGCGTTCCATCGCATAGCGGCGCGTTTGCACTGTGTTTGCACCCGCAAAAGAAGACCTTTTTGCTGGTCTCGGCCGTGTATTTCACCGGTTCGAACCCACTGCCTTTATGTGAGCCATCGCAAAAGGGTTGGCGGTTCGATTTTCCACACGCGCACCAGAAATAGGTTTTCCCTTCGACAACCTCGACTGAAAAAGGGGTTTTCTGGGCAATAACGGGTGTGTCTGACATGTGGCTTCTCCGTCTTTGGCTGAAACGTCGCACAGTTTAGGACGATGCAGACAAAAAGGTAGCTGTAATGCCGCAAGGATCATCATTTGGGCTTCGAACTGGCATGGAATCGCTCTTCCTCACGAGGAAGTGACCGTTTCAGTTGCCAGATTGCCGTTCAGCCCGTACTCTGGAAACGGCCCGAAAAGCTGGGCAATATCAGAAAAGTAATAGAGGATTGACGGACATGAAACTGAAACTTGCAGCCGTTGGCGCATTTGCTCTGGTCCTGACCGCTTGTGCGCAGCAGGAAGAACCGACCCCTGTTTACGTACAACCCGACTACGACAAGTATGGCTCGGCCAGCTGCTCGGCAGGCTATGAACTGGCAACAACCGAAGCAGGTCAGACTGTCTGCAACCCGGTTTCTCAGTAAGCTTATCGCAGGCGGTCTGATTGCGGACCGCCTGCACCATTTTCAGGATTTATCGCCGCCATTCATGGCGGTTTATTTCTACCTGCGCTGTAAGGGGTAACTATTCACCCGAGGGCATTATGGGCAGGTTACTGGCGTCAAACGGGTTTCCCCCACAGATCGTATTCCCCCGCCTCGTCCACTTCGACCGTGACGATATCGCCGGGTTTGAGGCTTTCGAAGCCCTCGTCAATGAACAGGTTGCCGTCGATCTCGGGCGCGTCCGATTTGGTGCGGCAGGTGGCGGCTTCGTCATCCACTTCATCGACGATTACTTGAAGCGTTTGTCCGACTTTAGCTTGCAACTTGGCTTCTGAAATGGCCTGAGCCTTTTCCATGAAGCGATCCCACCGCTCTTGTTTGATTTCGGCCGGGACATGATCAGGCAGGTCGTTTGAGCGCGCACCATCCACGTTTTCGTATTGAAAACAGCCGACACGATCCAGTTGCGCCTCGTCCATCCAGTCCAGCAGGGTTTGGAATTCGGCCTCGGTCTCACCCGGGTAACCGACGATAAAGGTCGAACGCAGGGTGATATCGGGACAGATTGCGCGCCAGGCCTGAATTTCGTCCAGAGTTTTGGCCGCTGCGGCGGGGCGGGCCATCCGTTTCAGAACATCCGGGTGGGCGTGCTGGAACGGGATATCCAGATAGGGCAGTATGTTGGACCCGGCGTCCGCCATCAGCGGGATCAACTCGCGCACATGTGGATAGGGATAGACATAGTGCAGCCGTACCCAGGCATCCAACTGACCCAGTTCTCGGGCCAGATCGGTGATGTGGCTGCGCGCCTCGCGGTCTTTCCACGGGTTCACATCGTATTTCCGGTCCAGCCCATAGGCCGAAGTATCCTGCGAAATCACCAACAGTTCACGCACGCCATTTTCGACCAGCTTTTCCGCCTCACGCAGAACCGCATGGGCCGGACGGCTGGCCAGTTTTCCCCGCATATCGGGGATGATGCAGAACTTGCATTTGTGGTTACAGCCCTCGGAGATTTTCAGATAACTGTAGTGGCGGGGGGTCAGTCGAACACTGCTGGCGGGCAGCAGATCGACGAACGGGTCAGGGTCAGGGGGAACGGCGGCGTGAACCGCATCCAGTACCTGTTCGTACTGATGCGGACCGGTGACCGCCATGATGCGGGGGTGGTGTTCGCGGATGTAATCCGGTTCGGCCCCCAAACAGCCGGTGACGATGACCTTGCCGTTTTCAACCAGTGCCTCTCCGATTGCGTCCAGCGATTCCGCCTTGGCGCTGTCGAGGAACCCGCAGGTGTTCACAATGACGGCATCGGCCCCGGCATAATCGGGCGAAATGCCGTATCCTTCAGCACGAAGCCGGGTCAGAATGCGTTCGCTGTCGACCAAAGCTTTTGGACAGCCCAGCGACACCATACCGATCGTCGGCTGGTTTGAACGGGGTGTCTCGGTGATCCGGGCGGCCGGAGCCAGGTCAGGGCGGAGGTTTGGCGGGTTCGTCGTCATGGCGCGGCATATAGTGGGGAAAGCTTCCCCTTGCAAATGTGACGTGCGATTTGAATGATCGCGGCAAAGACAAGCCAAAAGGCGGAGAGCAGATCATGAAATGGCTGATACGCATCCTGTTTATTGTTGTGGCGGTGGTTGGGCTGGTCATTGGCGCGCTATTGCTGATGCCCGGCGACAAGCTTGGCGCGATTCTGGCTGAGCAGGTCAAAGCCCAGACAGGGCGCGAACTGACATTGAGCGGCGATGTGCGCCTGTCGTTCTGGCCGGTACTTGGGATGGAAACCGGGCCTGTGCGTTTTGGGAACGCCAGCTGGGCCGGGCCAGAGCCGATGTTGAGCGCTGATAGCCTTGCCGTGGGCGTGGATGCTGCTGCGCTTTTGAATGGGGATCTGCGGATCAAACGCGTTTTCGCGGAAAACCCGGTGCTGCGGCTGGAACGTTCGCAAGGGCGCGGAAACTGGGAGCTGAGCGCGCCTGTGACCACCGCGACTGCCACACCGTCTGCGGGGACGGTTCCGGCAGGCGCATCGTCGACCGTAACTTTGGAAGAGTTGCAGCTAAATAATGCGCGACTTATCTATGTGGAAGACGGTGCCACGCAGATGGATTTTCCTGATGTCACCTTGTCGGCCAGTTGGCCTCAGGTCACTGCGCCGATGGTAATGGAAGCATCAATGCCTGTACCCGGAGGTGCTGTTCAGGTTGATTTGAAGATCCCGGACTTGCCAGCTTTTGCCGCAGGGTCCGTAACCGCGCTTGAACTGGCCCTGACTGCACCGGGTGGTGAGATAGGCTTTGACGGCCACGTCAATCTGGCCGGAGAGATGGACGGGACCACAAAGATCACCACCCGAGATACGGAAAAGATGCTGGCGGCCTTCGGTCAGGCGGGTGTGGCTGTGCCGTGGGGATTGGGTAACGTTGCCGATATCTCTGCGCAAATGACCTATACGCGGGACGGTCGGATTTCCCTGCGGAACATGACAGCGCAGTTGGATGGCAACCGGTTCGTCGGAGAGGCGGATATCACCATTTCCGATCCCCCTCAGATCGTCGCACGGTTGGATGCGGGCGATCTTGACCTGTCAAAGATATCCGAAACCGGCGCCGGGTCGGGTGGCGCGTCTCAACCTGCGTCACCAGTTCAGGAAGGCTGGTCAAAAGACCCAATCGACGCATCCGCATTGGCTTTGGCGAATGGCAATATTCGCCTGACGGCCAACTCAATCGCGGTTCCCGGCATGACCTTTGGGAAAAGTGACCTGACGCTGACACTGGACCGCGCGCGGGCGGTTCTTGCCATGCATCCGGCGACGTTGTTTTCGGGTCAGTTGAATGGGCACGTGGTTGCCAACAATCGCAATGGCCTGTCCGTGGGTGGCAAGGTGACGGCAAGTGAGATTGATCTGAAACAGGCGTTGTCGACACTGGCCGGTGTCGAACGCCTGTCGGGAACCGCGGCAGGAACCGTTGAGTTTCTGGGTGTCGGTCGGTCTGAGGATCAGATCATGCGGTCTCTCAGCGGTAAGGGAAATCTGGATGTCGGGACGGGGGTAATATCCGGTTTCGATCTGGATCGACTTATGGGGCAGGGGACCGGATCGGGCGGAACAACGGTGTTCAACAGCCTGTCGGCCAACTTCACCATCGATCAGGGTGTAATGACGAATAACGATCTGCTTATGTCGCTTAAGAATTTCCGCGCCGATGGTCAGGGGGTCGTGGGTCTGGGTGCGCGCAATATCGATTATCTGTTCACGCCCGTAGCTTTGCGGGCCAATTCGGGGCAGGGCATATCGGTGCCTGTGCGTATCGTTGGCCCGTGGAGCAACCCGTCAATCAAGCCGGATCTGACCAAGGTCATCGAAGCGGCGGCAGATGTGAAGGTCAAAGAGCTGGAAAACGACGCGAAACAGAAAGTTTTCGAGAAGGTTGGAAACGAGCTGGATACCACCATCACGGACAGCGATCAGATCGAAGATGCGCTTAAGAACAAGCTTGAAGAAGAGGCGAAGAAAGGGCTGCTCAAACTGTTTGGCGGAAACTGAGCAAGTGTTGCGCTTGGGGCGATCAGATATGCCCCAAGCAGTTTTCCTCAGATGGTCTGGTCGTAATCGCCAACACCGGGTTCGGTTCGGATCACCGCATCGATATCGGCAAAGATCGCCCGCATCTCAGCCTCGCTTTCGCTGCTTTCACAGACGACCACCAGATTGGGTGTGTTGGATGAAGCCCGCACCAGCCCCCAGCTGCCATTGTCCAGAATGACACGTGCGCCGTTCACCGTAACGACCTCTTTGATCGCACGGCCTGCGAGTGTTTCGCCCGCATCTCCCTTGGCAACCAGCTTGTCGACCAGTCGCTGCAGGATATCGTATTTTTCGGTATCTGCTGCATAGGGTGACATGGTGGGCGTCGACCAGGTCTTGGGCAGAGCTTTGCGCAGGTCGGACATGCTTTGATCCGGGTTGCGGTCCATCAGTTTACAGATCTCGACCGCGACGCGCATTCCGCAGTCATAACCGCGCCCGACCGGCTCGGCCAGAAAGTAATGGCCCGACTTTTCAAACCCAGCCAGCGCACCGATTTCTTTGACGCGCCGTTTCATGTGGCTGTGGCCGGTTTTCCAGTAATCTGCCTTGACGCCAAGGGCCTGCAACTCGGGATCGCTGGCAAACAGGCCGGTGGATTTCACATCAGCGACAAAGGTCGATCCGGGGTGCAGCTTGGCCAGATCGCGGGCCATGATCACACCCACCTTGTCGGCAAAGATCTCTTCGCCTTCATCATCGACGACGCCGCAGCGATCACCGTCACCATCAAACCCAAGTGCCAGATCGGCACCGCTGGATTTTACCGTTGCCGCCATGTCATGCAGCATTTCCATCGCTTCGGGGTTCGGGTTGTAGTTTGGGAAGGTGTAATCCAACCGGTTATGGCTGGGGACGACCTCAACCCCCATCCGTTCGAAGATTTCGGGCGCAAAGGCCGAAGCGGTGCCGTTTCCGGTTGCGCAGACAACCTTTAGCGGGCGGGACACTTTGAAATCACCGACGAGGTCGTCGATATACGCTTCCTTCACGCCCTCGACGAATTCCCAAGATCCACCCTCATGCGCCTGACCTTCGCCGTTCAGAACGATGTCGCGCAATTCAGACATCTCGTCGGGGCCGTGTGTCAAAGGGCGGTCAAAGCCCATTTTGACCCCAGTCCAGCCGTTTGGATTGTGGCTGGCCGTAACCATCGCCACGGCCGGTACATCCAGATGAAACTGCGCGAAATAGGCCATTGGGCTAAGCGCAGGGCCAATGTCTTTCACGCGGATACCGGCCTGCATCAATCCCAGGATCAGGGCGTTTTTGATCGCCAGTGAATAGTCACGATAATCGTTTCCTACGGCGATCACGGGTTCGATCCCGCGCCTGCGCATTTGGGTACCCAGCCCAAGGCCCAGCGCCGTCATGCCCGGCAGGTTGATCTCTTCCGGATATTTCCAGCGGGCGTCATATTCGCGAAACCCGGTGGGTTTGATCATCGCGTCACGCAGAAAGCTCCAGGTATTTGGTGTTACCTCGGGAATTGGTTTGGTCATAACAAGTCTCAGTCGTTAAATCTGAATAGGATCAGCTTTGGCCAGCGCATCAAAGCGCATCAAAGTGTCAATGAGTTGGGGCATCTGATCCAACGGAATCATGTTGGGCCCGTCCGAAGGAGCATTGTCCGGATCCTGGTGTGTTTCAATGAACACCGCGCCAATACCCAGCGACACGGCGGCGCGCGCCATGACCGGAGCAAATTCGCGTTGCCCACCCGAGGAGCCACCTTTTCCGCCCGGTTGCTGCACGGAATGGGTCGCATCCATCACTACTGGATACCCGGTCTGGGCCATTTGCGGCAGGGACCGCATATCAGCCACCAGTGTGTTATAGCCGAACGAAGTGCCACGTTCGGTCAGCAGGATATTATGATTCCCCGTGCTTTCGATCTTGGACACGATATTGGGCATCTCCCACGGCGCGAGAAACTGACCCTTTTTCACATTGACCACAGCGCCCGTATTGCCCGCAGCCAGCAGCATATCCGTCTGGCGGCACAAAAACGCCGGGATTTGCAGGACGTCTACCGCCTCGGCGGCGATGGCGCACTGCGCTTCGGTATGAACATCGGTCAGGACCGGAATGCCCATTGTCTTGCGGATGCTATCCAGAACCTGCAACCCGGCATCAATGCCCATGCCGCGCTTGCCGGACAGTGAGGTCCGGTTCGCCTTGTCATAAGATGCCTTGAAGACATATTGCGCACCGGCTGCATCGCAGGCCTCTTTCATCTTGCCAGCAATCATCTGTGCGTGGTCTGCCGTTTCAAGCTGGCAGGGGCCCGCAATGATAGTCAGCGGAAGGTCGTTGCCGACTGTCAGGTCGGAGATTTTTACATGTTTCATGAGTCTTATGAGGATACCTGTTCACGAAGGACCGACGCGGTAAGCGAGATCATGAGGTAGATACCAGCAAACAACAGGAATGCCAAAATCGTATTTTCGAACTTGCGCGGATAGCTGGGTTCCTGACTTGGGATCGGGTTCACCGAGACGGTCAGGTAACGCACCTGCCGGTTAGCTTCGGATCGGGTCGATTCCATTTGCTGCATTGCCGTTTGCAGCATCATGTCCCGTGCCGCCAGATCCGCCTGAGCGATCTGGATGCGCACGCTCAACCGCGCCAGCGAATTTTCGCCATCGGAAGCATCCTGCATCTCGGCATTCAGTTGTTCCAGCACCTTTTCAAGCCGGGCAATGTCAGCCTTGACGCCGTCGACCTTGGCTTTGTTCGGGCGCAGGTTGTCTTGCAGGGCGGCAAGTTCAAGCTCTTTGTCCTGCACCAATATCTCGATCTCGTTGATGCGGGCGCGCAGGCTGGCAATGACATTCTCGGGGTCCAGCACCGCCCCTTGAAGCTGAAGCTCGATCAATTCCTCCTGCGCCTGCCGCCGCGCCTCCTGCGCCGCTTCAAAGCTTTCCAATGCGTCGCGCATCTGGTCTTCGCGCTTCTTGCCGGACAGGGCATTCACCCGATCTTCGGCGTAAGAGATCAAACGCTCCGAGAACTCGGTCGAGGTCTGTGCGTCTGGTGCAACAACCTCCATCCGGATGACCCCTTCGGTTGGATCATACCCGATTGTGATCATGCGTTTGAACAGCTTGTATGCGTCTTCCAGCGTGGCGTCGGGTGATAGCCTTTGAATCGGATCAATCACTTCCTGCTTGAAGACATCAGAAAAACCGGCGTCCCGATCCAGCAGTAACAAAGCCTCTTTCGATTCCAGGAAAGATTGAACCGAGATTGAATCTTGCGTGGTGGCGAATTGCGTTCCAGCGAGCAGCCCGCCGATGGAACCCGGCCCGCCATCGGCTTGCAGGATCAGAAACTCGGAATCGCTGGCATACATCGGGGTGGCGATGCGATAGAAATAAAACCCCACAACAAAGGTCGGAAGGAACACAAAGGCGGCCAGACGCGCGAACAGGCCAAACAGTTTACGCCTGCGTCGGCGCGCGATGTCCTTCTGAATCTGACCGATTTCAAGGTTGCGCCGCTCAGCCGGGCTGAGCTCGGGTCCCGGAAGGTTTGGCGTGCTTGCGCCTATGGATTGCGGCAACTGAATGCTGATCTTGTCTTTGACCTTCGAGCTGTCGACCTGTGCAGAGGGCTTTGCCGCGGCAAGATCAAGAAGGTTCGTGCGCTGAAACGGATCAATGCCTTTCTTGCGCAGCAAGCGCACCGCATCATAGTCCGATGTTGCTGCCAGTCCGTGTTTCTGCGCCAGTTTTCGCGCAATGCGCAACTGGCGACCTGTCAGACCTTCGCGCTTGATGTCGTCAATTTGCGTGCCTGGCTGGGCCTCGGCCGCCGGTGCCTGGCCTTGCGTCGCGCCTCGTATGCGCGAGATTGCATCCGCACGCGCCTCGGCCGAATCGTCCACCGGGCGATTGCTGCGCCAGTTGTACTTTCTAACCTTGGGTTTCGTAGTCATATAGCTGCTTTGCCTCTTCCAAGGAGTCAAACATGTACAATTGCCCGTCCAGCAGAACGGCGGCCTGCTGCGCGAATTTTTCCAATACAGTCGGGCTGTGCGACACGATCACCAATGTCGTAGTGCGCAACCTTTCCTTCAGGATCGCCCCTGCCTTTTCGTTGAATTCAACATCTGTAGATGCTGGCATCCCTTCATCGACAAGATACATGTCGAAATCCAGCGCAAGCATCAAAGAAAACGTGAATCGCGACCGCATCCCCGACGAATAGGTGGACAGCGGCTGTTCGAAATATTCACCCAAACCGCAGAGCCATTTGCAATACGCCTCAACATAGTCCGGGTCCATGCCGTAAATCTTGGCGATGTATCGCGCGTTCTCAAGCGCTGACAACTTGCCGGTCACACCCCCAGTGAATCCCATTGGAAACGAGACCCGGCATTCGCGGCGGATTACACCCTCGTCGGGCTTTTCCAGCCCGGCCATCATGTTGATCAGTGTGGTTTTGCCAGTACCATTCGGGGCCAGAACGCCCAGCGACGTGCCCAGTTCGACACGGAATGAGACCCTGTCCAGGATCACCTTACGGCGCGTCCCGGTCCAGAAGGACTTGCTGACATTGTCGAATTCCAGCATTCGCAGCCTGCTGCTCGTTTCCGTTGTGTTGCCGCGTTTTTGGCGGTTAGAAAGGATGGTTTTTACCGATCCATGTTGGCTACATTATGTCGAATTATGAAACAAATGTTCAATGCGTTGCTGCCGAACCCGCAAACAACTGATCGGTTGTCGGCAATTCCGCTGCACTTCTGGTAATCTGCCGCACCTATATTATGTGGTTTCAGGCCTGATCTTTGCAAAACAGCTTTGGGAGGTTTCGCAACCAGATGAAAGATTTAGATGGCGAAATCTGCGCGTGTCGCCTGTGCGCCGCGTCTTTCGCGCAAACCAGAACTGCTCATGAACCCCGCCCGGTGGTCTGGTTTCGGCGCGGAACACCCATCCTGATCGCAGGGCAAGCACCGGGTGCGCGCGTGCACGAGTCGGGGCAGCCCTTTACTGACCCGTCAGGCGACAGGCTGCGCCACTGGCTTGGGGTCGATGAACCTGTTTTTTATGATCGTGACCTTGTGTCGATTGTACCCATGGCATTCTGTTTCCCCGGCTATGATGCCCGCGGCGCGGACCTTCCTCCGCCCGCGATATGCGGCAAAACCTGGCATGACAGGGTGATGCAGGAACTGGGGCAGGTGCCGTTGACGGTGTTGGTCGGTGGTCATGCGCATAAATACCATCTGGGAGTGCGCGGGTCGGTGACAGATACCGTTCGGAACTGGCAGGACCATGCGCCGCGGGTCTTTGTCTTGCCTCACCCGTCCTGGCGGAATACGGCATGGGTAAAGAAAAACCCGTGGTTCGAGGCAGAACTGCTGCCGGTTCTGCGCGCGCGGGTCCAAGAGGTGCTGAATGATTGAAACCACAGCGTTGGACACGGCGCATGCCGCGATGCTGGCAGATCCGCAGAACGATGCTGCCCGTCTACGGTTTTTTGAGCGGCTTGCAGATAGTGAGCTGTTTTTGATGTTGACCGAGGAAGCGGTGGGCGAAAACATCTCGCCCGAGGTGTTCGATGTGGCCGACGGGCGCTTTGTGTTGGCGTTCGACCGCGAGGAACGATTGGCGCGGTTTGCCGGGAGGCCTGTGCCTTATGTTGCGCTGTCGGGGCGTGTGTTGTCGGGGATGCTGGCAGGGCAGGGTATCGGGCTGGGCCTGAACCTGGAAACTGCGCCATCATCCATGCTGGTGCCTGCCGAGGCCCTGGGCTGGCTGGCCGAAACGTTGCAGCATGGCCCGGAAGAGGTCGAGGAAAAGCTTGCCGAGTTCATGCGGCCCTCCGGTCTGCCGGACAGCCTGTTGACCGCCCTCGATGCAAAGCTGGCAACTGCTGGCGGGCTTGCCAGTGCGGCCTATCTGGTCGCCACGAAATCCGAGGGGGGCGCTCAGGGTCATTTGCTGGGGTTTGTCGGTGCGGTCGAGGGGGCCGAGCCAGCGCTGGCCAAGGCTGCTTCTGAGGCGTTGACGTTTTCGGGGATCGAAGCGGGGGCGATGGATGTCGGGTTCTTTGCCACAGATGACGCCGCTGCCGCGCTGCTGGCGAAGACGGGGCTTCGCTTTGACCTGCCCGAACCGCAGGTTGCAGATCTGGTGCGCGAGGTTCCGGGCAGCAATCCCGCGAAACCGCCAATTCTGAAGTAACGGCCAAAACGCAAACACGCGGCGCACAATGCACCGCGTGTCACTAGGATGGGACTCTGCTATTCCGCAGCAGCTTCCAGTTTGTCCTGCGTACGTGTTTCGAAATCACTGGCGTCGTGACGCTCGTGAAGCTGCGTGTGCGGCTCGCCAAAGGCGCGGTTGACCATACGGCCACGCTGAACCGCAGGCCGTGCGTCAATCGCCTTGGCCCAGCGCACCACGTTCTTGTAGGATTCCGCGTCAAGGAACTCTGCCGCGCTATACAGACGGCCCAGAACCAGTTGACCGTACCACGGCCAGATCGCCATGTCGGCAATCGTATATTCCTCGCCCGCGATATAGGTCTTGTTCGCCAGTTCCCTGTCCAGAACGTCCAGCTGGCGTTTTGCCTCCATCGCAAAGCGGTTGATCGGGTATTCCCACTTTTCGGGCGCGTAGGCGTAGAAATGGCCAAACCCGCCGCCCAGATAAGGGGCGCTGCCCATTTGCCAGAATAGCCAGTTCATGACTTCAGTCCGTTCCGGCCCGGACGCGGGCAGAAACTCTCCAAACTTCTCAGCCAGATGAAACAGGATCGAGGCACTTTCAAACACCCGAACCGGCTTGTCGCCAGAGCGATCCCAAAGGGCCGGAATTTTCGAGTTTGGGTTGGCCTCGACAAACCCTGAACCGAACTGGTCGCCATCGCCGATGTTGATCAGCCAGGCGTTGTATTCAGCACCTTCGTGACCCAATGCCAGCAACTCTTCCAGCATTACCGTGACTTTGACACCGTTGGGCGTGGCAAGGGAATACAACTGCAAAGGGTGACGTCCAACCGGCAAGTCCTTGTCATGGGTTGCTCCGGCAATAGGTCGGTTAATGTTGGCGAACTGTCCGCCACTTTCACTGTCCCATGTCCAGACTGCTGGTGGGGTATACGAAGATTGGTCGCTCATTTCTTGCCTTTCATGCCTTTGTCCGGGCCGCGTTCGATGCAGTCTTACAGGTAGTGTTGCAATCCGCCGAGTCCAACCCAGCTTTTCCGGCATAATTTGTAATAATCCGCGACCAAACTCTCACGTTTGCTCGAGAGGGGTCACAGCGGCGCGAGGAGGGCTACGAACAGAATGGGAATCGCATATTGTTTTGCCAGACCTGCCATCACGGCGTCACCGATACCGCTGGAACGAAAAGGATAAACTACATGAAACGCTTTGCTTTGACCTTTGCTGCGGCCATGGCCCTGGCCGTTCCGGCATTTGCCGGGCCGCAATATATTGACGGCACAGGGTTTGCCGTCTCGGGGTATGATGTTGTCGCCTATCGCAACCTGGATCAGGTACCGGTAGGTCAGCCACAGCACGAAGGCGTGCGTGGCAATGCCAGCATTACTGCCGAATACAATGGTGCAACCTGGGCATTCTCGTCCGAGGAAAACCGCGACAAATTTCTGGAAAACCCGGCCTATTATGCGCCGCAATATGATGGGCACTGCGCCTATGGCGTGTCGCGCGGTGGCAAGGTTCCGGCAAACCCGAACTTGTGGCGGATCGTTGACGACAAGCTGTATCTCAACATCACGGATGTGGTCGTCGGGTTCTTCGAAGAAGACATTCCGGGCAACATCAACCTTGCTGAAGGCAACTGGCCGGGTATCGAGCCGTCTGACGCCTCGACCAGCGTGATCCCGAAATTTACCTCGGAAGGTCCGGTGAAAAACTGACCTGGCCGCAAATGCACAAAGCCCGGCTTAACCAGCCGGGCTTTTTCGTTCAGCCTGCAAGCCAGAATTGATCCCGTATCGCCTGATCCGCGTCAAACCGGATCCTGACGCTCTTGGCACCCGGAAATTTGCGTTCTCGGATCGTATCGGGAATGACGACTTCCCCAGCGCCCGTGTCGCTGGATTGAAAGCTCAGGATTTCCGCTGTGGTGTGCCGCGCACTGGTCAGAACGGTCGTTGGCAAAGCCACACGATTTGCGCCCTGATTAACCGGTGTCGTGACGAAGTAGGTCAGGTGTCGCCCAAAGCATCCGACCGCGTCGGGGACATGGTCAGCAACACCGCTGCCACATTTGGGTTGAATACCAGGCTGACTGTTCATATGCGACAGCACTTGCCCCGGATTCAGCATTGCCTCACAGGCGGCAATATCCTCTTGCGGAAGCTCGATGATACGTTTTTTCAACCGTGCCCGACGTGGTTGCGGCGGGCCAGCAGCGGCACCGCCCTTTGTCGCCAGCCCTTCTTTGCGCAGAAAATCATAGGCTGCCTTGGCGCGCGAAAACCCGGAACTGTCGCCTTCCTTGTGATCAGGATGCGTGTGAAAGGCGATGTGACGCCAGGCCTCTCGTATTTCACTGGAATTGGCAGACGGGTTTAGGCCCAGATCTGCCAGGGCATCCGTGCGTGCCCTAACCTTATCGACAGGTTCCATACTCAAAACACTCATTAAAAACTACACAGCCCTAGTGTTGCCGAGGGCATGGTTTTGTCAAATTTCATGGTTGATTGAGAGGGAAGCTGACAACAATCGCGATGCGAAGATTCTATTGTTCCGCAAAGGTGTGAATTCGCGGATACGACTGTGAAACAGGTCACGCATAAGAAAAGGAAAACGCCCGGGAAAATTCGTAACCCGGGCGAATCATTGGATTTTTCAGTTGTCAGGCGACGTTTTGAAGATCGACTTGTGGCGTAATTCCAAGGGCAAAGCACACATCGCGCGTCAATTCCGGGCGGTTGAGGGTATAGAAATGCAGCTTGTCCACACCACCTTCGATCAGGTCCGAGCACAACTCGGTGCAGATCGCAGTTGCCAGCAGATCCTCTCGCCCGTCGCGCACGGCCTTTTCAAAGGCTTGTTCGACCCAATCGGGAATATGTGTGCCACAGCTTTTGGCGAACTTGCGCGCACCTGCCCAGTTTTCTATCGGCAGAATGCCCGGAACGATCGGTTTGTCGATACCCGCCTTTGCGCAGGCATCACGGAAACGGAAGAAGGTTTCGGCCTCGAAAAAGAATTGCGTCAGCGCTTCGTCAGCGCCCGCGTCAAGTTTGGCCTTCAGCCAGTCCACGTCTGCTGACATGTCGGCGGCTTCAGGGTGCTTGTCAGGATAAGCCCCGACACGGATGCTGAACATTTCGGTTTCAGCCAGCGCCTCAATCAACTCAATCGAACTGTTAAAGCCTTCGGGGTGCGGTACGAACCGATCATGCCCTTTTGGCGGGTCGCCCCGCAGGGCCACGATGTCCTGCACGCCCGCACGTGCGAATGTGTCGGCGATTTCCAGCGTTTCCTGCCGCGAAGCGTCAACACAGGTCAGGTGTGCAGCGACCTTCAAACCAGAGGATTTATGCAGGGTTGCGACCGCGTCGCGCGTCAGTTCCCGGGTCGTACCGCCTGCACCGTAGGTGACGGATACAAAACGGGGCTCCAGCGGTGCCAATGTCTGGACCGTATCCCAAAGGCGGAAAGAAGCCTCCAGAGTTTTGGGCGGAAAGAACTCGAATGAAATTTCGGGTTTGGACATGGCTGCCTCACTGGATCAACTGACTATCTTGTGCCATGACGGGCATTGTGAGACAAACTCATATTATTCAACAACAACATGAACGATACTTGAGATGCATATTGAATTCCGGCACCTGCGTACCATAAAGGCGATCCATGAATGCGGTGGGTTGGCGCGCGCTGCCGACCAGTTGAACATCACTCAATCCGCATTGAGTCATCAGATCAAAGGGTTGGAGGATCAGGCCGGGGTCGAGCTGTTTCTGCGACGTTCAAAGCCGATGAAGCTGTCAGCCGCCGGTTTGCGTCTGCTGCGGTTGGCCGAGCAGATCCTGCCGCAGGTCGAGGCGGCACAGAATGAGTTTTCATCGCTGCGGGACGGGCGTACCGGGCGGATGCATATCGCCATCGAATGCCACGCGTGTTTCGAATGGCTGTTTCCGGTTCTTGAATCTTTCAGGAAATCCTGGGGCGACGTGGATGTCGATATCCGACCCGGTCTGGCCTTCGACGCCCTGCCAGCCTTGCAGAAGGAAGAGGTTGATCTGGTGGTCTCATCCGATCCCGAAGACCTGCCGGGTGTCGAGTTTGTGGAGCTGTTTGACTACAACCCCGTCTTTGTCGCTGCATCAGCCCATCCACTGGCGGAAAAAGCCTATGTCGAGGCTGAGGATTTCCGAGGCCAGACCCTGATCACCTACCCGGTGGAACGCACACGTCTGGATGTGTTCAGCCAATTGTTGATCCCTGCACGGGTCGAACCCGCCTCGATCAGGCAGGTGGAACTGACAGCTGTCATCCTGCTTCTGGTGGCCTCAAACCGAGGCATCTCGGTTCTGCCGGATTGGGTCGTGCGCGAGGTCAAATACAACTCGGACTATGTGACCCGCCCCCTGACCAAAGAGGGGATCACGCGTCGCCTTTATGCAGCGGTCCGTTCAGAAGATCTGGACAAGCCCTATGTGCAGGAACTGGTGAAACTGGCCCGCGAAGAGGCGCGCAAGCTGCAATCCCGGTAGAGGCGTTTTCTGCGGGTCTGTTATGCACATCATTCCTCTTGGCAAGGAAGCCTTGCGGCAGTATACGCGCGGTTTGACCGGACAGGAGCCTTTTTACAATGGTTGGCAGTGCAAATCTCAACATCATGATCAAGGCCGCGCGCAAGGCGGGGCGTTCTTTGGTCAAGGACTTTCGTGAAGTCGAGAATCTGCAGGTGTCGATGAAAGGCGCTGGTGACTTTGTGTCTAAGGCCGATATCGCGGCCGAAGCCATCCTGAAGGACGAGTTGCTGGGCGCACGCCCGACCTATGGCTGGCTGGCTGAAGAGGGTGGCTCCATCGACGGAGAAGACCCGACCCGCCGCTGGATCGTTGACCCGTTGGACGGCACCACCAATTTTCTGCATGGCCTGCCGCACTGGGCGATTTCCATCGCGCTGGAGCACAAAGGCAAGATCGTAGCCGGCGTGATCTATGACGCCGCCAAGGATGAGATGTTCTTTGCCGAAAAAGGCGAGGGCGCGTGGATGAACGACACCCGAATTCGAGTGTCGGGGCGTCACCGCATGATAGAATCGATCTTTGCAACCGGCCTGCCCTTTGGGGGTCGTTCTGACCTGCCTGCAACCCTGCAGGATCTGGCGCGTCTGATGCCCGCTTGCGCCGGTGTGCGCCGTTGGGGTGCTGCGGCGCTTGACATGGCATATGTGGCTGCGGGCCGGTACGAAGGCTTCTGGGAACGCCGCCTGAACGCGTGGGATGTCGCCGCCGGTATCATCATCGTGAAAGAGGCGGGCGGCTTTGTGCAGGCCCTGAACCCCGAGGGTAACGCGCTGGAAGATGGTGAAGTGATCTGTTCGAATGAACCAATCTTTGATCAATTCGCCAAAGTGATCCGGGGCTGATCGCCCACAGGCGCTAACTTAAGCGATCCATAAATCAGTCTTGCTCTGTTTTGGAAGGCGTAGGACTGGTTTCATTCCCGAGTTAAAGGGCCGGAGCGGGCTTGTTTCCGTTCATGGTGATGTAGTTGACATTTGGGTGGCCGCACGGGAAGCCGGTGCCTGCCGACGCAGCCGGAAGGTCGCGGTCTCCCAGTCACTTTTGCGGCTTGCCAGCATCATAGGCCCTATGGCCATTCACTATCGTCCGCTTCGGCCTGCGCAGCGTCTGCCGAGATCACGGTTTGTATGACGTTGGTGTATTGAAGCGGCCCCGCGGGAGTGCAAGCTGGCTGGAAACAACATGCCAGATGCTTTTGGCGGATAAGATCAAGATCTGGTCACATGACCGTTCGGTTGCCTCATTGGTTGACGGAATAACGGTCATGGGACCCAGAAAGAATGGTCAGGCGTGGCGATTACATATCGTTGCGGGGCGACGGACATATTCCGGGCCATTGAGGTTACCGACGGGCATAGTGGTGAATGCCACAAGCACTTTCCGGTTCATACCGGGGATATTGCCGATGGTGCCCGCGCCAATGAGAGGCCGTCGCGGCTGGAGTATATTCTGGAGAGCGGTGCCGATTTCATTGTCCGTTCGGGATGGCCCGCGTATCAACAATCGTCACCAAATAGCGATGTGTTCAGCATGACGTGTACAAGTTCGGCTAAAACTGGCTTTGCCGCGAAAGCCAGAGACCGGCGAAGCGCGAGTGGAAGGCCACGCGAAAGGAGAACCTGCTTCCCATAGAGTACTTCCACACTTTGTCGTCACGCTGCCAGCCGATCCCGAGCACCACGTCCGGACATGACAGCCGTGCTATGGGGCCGCTGCTATCCTTCCAGGTGCTTGCTGATGCGGCAGGTCGATTCTCAGATCACCTCTCCAGTAAGTCCCGCAGACGAAAGTACCAGATCGCGGCAGTGCCGTAATATGGGTGCAAGCGATGAAAGGGGAGCTGCTTCATCCGGTCCGCCGGCAACGGCAGAGGGATGGAAGAGTTCGCCAGATGGGCACCAATTGCCGCCCCCAATGCACTGCCAAGCGCCAGACCTCTGCCATTATACCCCAGTGCGGCCGTGACTCCGGCAGCCGGTTGATAGATATGAGGCAGGTGGTCCAAATTCATTGCAGCGCGTCCAGACCACATAAATTCCAACTCTTGATTTTCCAGAGAAGGGAAAAGCGCCTTCAAGTCAGCATGGATACGTTTGAAAGAGTTCGGCCCGCGTGGTTCTGCAAAATGTCCTCGCCCCCCCACCATGAGACGGTTCCCCGGGCCAATCCGAAAATAATTAGCGATACGCCGAGTGTCCGATACAACGCAGCCTTCGGGCAAGATTGATTGGCTAATGCTTTCGGGCAGAGGCTTTGTGGCCACCTGAGAACTGTTGGCGGGCACCATTGTCTGGCGCAATCCGGGCCACAGGTGGCTTGTATAGCCGTTGGTCGCCAGCACCACCTGATCTGCTTTGATCTGCCCTTGTTCGCCTACCGACAGTTTCCATCCCGCGCCATCTGATTGTATCCGGGAAACAGGGGTCTTGCCGTAAATCTTACACCCGGCATCCGCAGCCGCTTGTGCAAGCCCGGTGGCATAATTCAGCGGGTGCACACAGCCAGCCCTCCGGTCTTTCCAACCTGCAACAAACCTTCTTGAACCCGTCTGACGAGCGACCTGCGCAGCATCCAGCCATTCGACGGAGGCCCCCCGCTTTTCCCATTGCTGCATCCGGCTTTGCAAAGTGGGGATATGCGAGGTTTTTACAGTTGTCTGAATCCAGCCGTCCTGGCGGTGGTCACATTGGATGTTATGTCTATCGATAATATCAAACACATGTTGCGCAGCACCGCCGACAAATTCGGTGGTTACCTCGCCATACATGCGGTCCAGCTTGTCAGGATCGTACTTGAGGCCGGGAATGACCTGACCACCATTTCTCCCACTGGCACCAAATCCAGGTTGCTCAGCTTCAACGACGATGACGTTTGCACCCGCTTCAGCAAGAGAAAGAGCACAGGAGAGGCCAGTGTAACCTGCGCCTACGATCGCGACATCAGCCTTGCAGTTGTCGGCCAAAGCGGGGAATTTTGGGGTGCTATTTGCCGTGGCGGACCAGATAGAGTCTAGCATTGCGGTCAAACTCCGAAACTCAAAATACGGTCGTCAATTTGTATTCTCTACCAGGAAATAGAGCTTGCGGACGTGGGAGTGGATTGCCCAGGTGCCTTTCCAACCTTTGGGCAGGGCAAGAAAATCATTCGCGCCAAGGGTTACGGAATGGCCACCATCGGCATCAGTGATCGTCGCCGAACCGGACAGAATGTGACAGTATTCTGCCATGCCACTACGGTCTGCGGTGAACTCGCCCGGAGTGCATTCCCAGATACCGATCTTGGTATCGCCTGTTGGCGATGTGTAAACGGGTGCAGTAGCTTCCTGTTGCCCCGGCGTCAGGGTTGTCGGTTTGGGTCTGTAGTCGCCAACTTGGATCGCATCGAGATCTTTCAGGCCAACAAGATTGAACATTGTTGTTCTCCGTAAATGTCATTGGGGCAGAGGCTGGATTTAACCAGCATCATTTCACCCTTGTTCAGGGTGTGTGACCCGCCTAAGGAATTCCTGGGTGCGCGGATGTGTTGGATTTCGCAAAACTTCCTGCGCCTTACCCTGCTCAGCGATTTGACCCTTATCCAGGAACAGCACGCGGTCAGCGACTTCCCGGGCAAATTGAATCTCATGGGTCACCACAAACATGGTCATGTGCTCCTCAGCGAGGGCGCGCATAACCTGTAACACCTCGCCGACCATTTCCGGATCAAGTGCCGATGTCGGTTCATCGAGCAAAATGGCTCTGGGTTGCATAGCCAAGGCCCGGGCAATAGCGACCCTTTGCTGTTGCCCGCCGGACAGCGAGGCAGGGTAGGCGTTGATTTTTTCGGCTAACCCGACCCGCTCCAGATATCCGATTGCGCGATCCCGCACCTCGGACTTGTCCTGTTTCAGAACATAAAGCGGCCCCTCCATGACATTCTCCAAAGCCGTTCGGTGGGGGAAAAGGTTGAAACGTTGGAACACCATAGCCACTTGCGCTCTAAGTTGGTGAATTGTCGGTGATGCGACATCGACACGCTTCCCATCGATCAGAATGTCACCTGCCTGGTAAGATTCCAGACCGTTTACGCACCGGAGCATCGTTGACTTACCAGAGCCCGAAGGCCCGATAAGGCAAACAACTTCGCCCACTTCGACATTGGCGTTGATACCTTGCAACACGTTCAGTGAGCCGAAGGATTTATGAACCTCCTTGAATTCGATCATTTTGCGTCGCCCATTTTGTTTTCCATTCGCCGGATCGCGATGTTCAGGGGGATGGTCAAGCTCAGGTAAAGCAGCGCAACCAAAGTAAAAATTGTCATGTTGTCGAAGGTTGAAGAAGCCAGTGTTTTTCCCCGCATGGTCAACTCGGCAACTGAAATAACAGAGACCTGTGAACTGTCTTTGAGTAGCATGATCGTATTGTTGCCATAGGGTGGCAGGACAATTCTAAACGCCTGCGGCAGTACCACTCGACGCATCATCATACCGTGCTTCATTCCGATGGCTTTTGCCGCCTCTACCTGGCCGCGGTCTACCGCCTCTATCCCCGCACGAAAGGTTTCGCCGATATAGTAGGAATAGGTCAGCGCCAACCCGATGATGCCAGCCTGAAACGCGGTAAGGTCGATGCCGATTTCGGGCATCACAAAATAGATATAGAACAAAACCACGAGGATCGGGATGCCGCGTATGAATTCTGTCAGATACCGAATACCTTGAGCAAGGACTGGGATTCCTGAAGTTCTGAGCAGAGCCCACAATAATCCCAACAAGGTTGATAAAAGCAGTGCAAGCACTGTGACGGCAATTGTAAGCTTCAATCCACTCCAAAGCAGAGGTAGATACTCGATCGAGCGTTCAAGAAAGGTTGACATTGGCGCTGTTCCTACGGTCGTAGCGCTGGCACATCACTTGGTGAGCTGCCAGCGCCCTCTTGCTGGATAGGGAAGTTTCTCAAAGGCCGTATTTGTTGAAGATGGCCTTCAGCTCACCCGAATTCTGCAACTTTGCTAACGCCTCGTTCACCTGTTTCAGCAGCTCGGCATTTCCTTTGTCTACAGCCAACCCGACTCTGCCCGGTTTCATTGGTTCATAGCCTTCAACCAGACGAACACCCAGATTGGGATTTTGTGAAATCTGGTATCCGACAATGGGGCCGTCGCCGAAACCCGCTTTGATCCGACCAAGTTGAACGTCGCGCATGATATCTACGATCGAGTCATACAACTTGATCTCGCCGAATCCCCCAATCTCCGCCAGGGAATCCGCGTACACAGTTCCAACCTGCGCTCCAATCACCTCGCCCGCTAGATCGTCTCGCGTATAGTTTTCAGGGTTGTCCGCAGCGACGAACATGGCGTCCCCATAGCTGTAGGGGCTGTCTGAGAAGTCAACGACCTCTGCGCGTTTGTCGGTGATCAGCATGCCCGCAGAGATAAGATCAATCTTTCCTGTGGTCAGCGCGGGAATGAGTGCCGAAAACGCAGTAACTTCAAATTGCATCTCCATTCCGATTTCCGCACCAATCGCATTTGCAATGTCAACCATGGCTCCTGTCGGTTGTCCGGTTTGGATATCAACAAACGTAAACGGCACACCCGTGGTCGTTACCCCGGCATTAAGAGTTTCCGCGAAAGTGCCGTTCGCAACAGACAGCCAGGTCGCTGCAGCGAGTGTGGTAAGTATTTTCATGTTCATGAAACTTCTCCTTGTTGGTTCTTCACTGTTCTGAGGTCCTGCGGACCCGCCTGACAGGTCAACATTCCTCGAGTGTAGATGAGATTGAAAAATTTTCGACATTCTTTCATTAAAATGAAATATTATGCTTATGCGGGCTTCTTCCACGGTCAATGTGAAAAGCTGGGTGTATTTCATGGACATGAAGAGTGGTGGAAGGTATTCTTCGTATTCAAGCAACGAAGAGAGCGTGTCTTTATCATTATGCCAAACAACTCAAATCACTCAGCAGCGGCTGCAACGGATGGAGTAAGCGAAGACGTGCGACTTGGTCGCGCGATACGCGATCGGCGTAAAGAACTGGGACTTACACTGACTTATATCTCTGACGAGGCAGGGATATCGGTGGGCCTTCTCAGCCAAATCGAAAGGGGGTTATCGTCGCCGTCGGTTCGGGTCTTGCGCTCGATCAGTGGCGCGTTGCGGTTGTCGGTACTACAGCTGTTCAGTGTAGATGAAAACGAGGCGGCAGATGATGAGAGCTATATCGTTCGGGCCAATCACCGCAGGTCAATTGATCTCAGCAGTAAAGGGGTGTTCAAGTCCTTTTTGACAGCGCACGACGAAGGTGAATTACAGGTCATGGATCTAGATCTTGAGCCGGGTGGCGGATCAGGTGATGAACCGTATTCTCATGCCGGTGAGGAATGCGGGGTCGTGATTGAAGGATGTCTGGAAATATCGATTGATGGCAGGCCGCATATCCTGAACCAAGGGGATTCATTTCATTTTGAAAGTAGCCTCCCTCATCGGTATCGAAACCTTGGCGAGGGAAAATGCAGGGTTATCTGGGCAACGACTCCTCCAATCTGGTAGTGTTGAGGCAGGGTGTTCAGCAATGAACCGCTCAACGTCAAACTTTTTTCGGAGCTTGGGCAACGCACCTGGCTGCTCGGAGCGAAATCTGACACCTCAGGTGCGAACAATTACCGTGCCGGTGAACGGCGAGCGTGCCTTGCAACCCTGATTTTGGAATCTAATCTCGCAGGGCCAAGCTTGAATGGCTGGTTTTAACCCGCGCGGCGGCGTTGAGAATGAAGCAGCCGCGGCGGTTCCCATGCCGCGAACACGCGCACCAAATCTGGCATGCTGACCCCGAGTTCTCTTGGCACCTTCGCCGCGTTCTGCACGAACGGCAACAACCGCTCACAGGATGCGTGGGCTACCCAATTTTGGTATTCGATTTGGTAAGATAGCGCCCATGGGCTGATCGCCCCTCAGTTCAGCTTTATCGACGCGGAACGCGCGGTATACGTGACTGCGACAGCTTGTACTTTGCCTCAGGGTGGGGCGGGTGCCCGTGCGTGCGGTTCCAGAATTGCACGCCACCGCGTCGCAGCCATAGCGGCACGCATAGGATCAGCCCTACTGCAAATCCGCCGGTATGGGCCCAGTAGGCGATACCGCCTTCGTCCGGGTTGCTGGTGACGCTGCCAAAGAACTGTATCGCTAACCATACGCCCAGCATGATGAAAGCGGGGATGGTAAAGACCCTGAAATAGACAACCAGGATCAGCAGAATATCCACACGCGCTTTGGGAAACAGCAGCAGGTATCCCCCCATGACACCCGCAATCGCGCCCGAGGCGCCGACGGTAGGCACCTGAGAGTCCGGCCCTGTAACCACATGGATCAGACCTGCGCCGATACCTGCGACCAGGTAGAACAGCAAAAAGGGCAGATGGCCCATTTCGTCTTCCAGATTGTCGCCGAATATCCACAAGAACAGCATGTTCCCGGCCAGATGCATCCATCCCCCATGCAGGAACATGGATGTCACAAGGGTTTCCAGACCAACCCCGTCACTGACCCGCGCCGGGATGATGGCATAATCGAAGAACAGCCGGTTAATAAGTGGCGCATCATTCATGATCCCCACATAGCTGAGGAAGATCAGGATGTTGGCCGCCAATAAGGCGTAGACAACATAAGGCGTGCGCCCCGAGGGGTTATGGTCGCGGATCGGAAACATGAGGTGACGCTGGGCTTTTGCGCGCCCAGCGTCAAGGCAAGCTTACGCCGCACCTCCCAACAACGCAGCGTTTCCGCCAGCTGCGGTCGTATCGACACACACATGGCGCTCACCCAACACACGCGCGCGGTCGGGTCTGCCGGGAATCAGGGGCAAAATGGGGCCGTCTCTGCGGGCCAGGTGCTGTTCGATCTGCTGCGCGGTTTCAGCATCCCCCCACCAAAGGACACCAGAGATACCGGTCAGGTTCTCTAACCGGTGAAGGTCAAGCATTCCGGTTGCCTGAATGGCGGTTCCACCCAGCGCCTGTACAGCTTCAGCCTGCGCGCGCGCCGCCGTTTCCCCCGGCCCCATGCACAGAAGAGGCGGGCGGGGATATTCGCTCAGCCGGTTCGATTCTCCGGTCGGACCGGGCAGAGAACGGGTTTGGATTGGGGCAGGCTGGCCTTGAGGGGCAGGTAGGTCTGCCAAATGCTCCCAGGATTCTGTCGTGATTTGCCGATCCGGTGCACAAAACCGGGCCATGTAATTCGGGCCGCCCGCCTTCGGGCCGGTGCCTGACAGCCCTTCACCGCCAAAAGGTTGGGAGCCAACGATGGCACCGATCTGATTGCGGTTTACATAGATGTTTCCGGCATGGATTGCTTCGGTCACATGCTGCACCCGGTCGTCGATCCGGGTTTGCAGGCCAAAGGTCAGCCCGTATCCGGTGGCGTTGATATCCGCGATGACCTTGTCGATCTCCTGCGCTTTGAACCTTGCCACGTGCAATACGGGGCCAAATATTTCGCGCTCCAGCGCGGCAATGCCCGAGATTTCGATCAGCGTGGGGGCAACAAAGATACCTTCGGGTGGTAGCGGCAGCTCTTTCAGAACGCGCCCTTCGGCCCGTGCAATAGCGACGTGATCGGCGATGACCTGCCGGGCCTGCGCGTCAATCACCGGGCCGCAATCGGTAGAGATCAGCCAGGGGTCCCCGATGCGCAGGGCGTCCATTGCCCCTTTGAGCATGGTCAGCACGTCATCTGCGATATCCTGTTGCAGGTACAGGCATCGCAGTGCGGAACACCGCTGACCCGCGGACTGAAAAGCGCTTTCAATGATCGATTGCACGGCCTGTTCGGGAAGTGCGGTGCTGTCGACGATCATGGCGTTCAGGCCGCCAGTTTCTGCGATCAACGGCGTGCCGGGGCGCATGGCCCCAGCCATTGCCGACCGGATTCTGAGAGCGGTCGTTGTCGAGCCGGTGAAGGCCACGCCCGAGACGCGCGCATCCGATGTCAGCGCCGCGCCCACGGCCGGACCACCCGGCAGCAATTGCAGCGCGTCGCGCGGCACACCAGCCTCATGCAGCAATTGAATGGCGCGGTGCGCGATCAGGGGTGTCTGCGGCGCAGGCTTGGCCAAAACGGCGTTCCCGGTCGCCAAAGCAGCCGAAATCTGCCCGGAAAAAATCGCCAGCGGGAAGTTCCACGGGCTGATGCAGGTAAATATGCCAGCGGGCTCGGCATCAGGAATGTTGGCGGCGTAGTAACGTAGGAAATCCACCGCCTCACGCAGTTCCGCCACCGCGTCGGGCAGCGACTTGCCAGCCTCACGCGCCAGCAGGGCGAACAACTCGCCGTAATGTGTTTCATAAAGATCGGCGGCAGAGTTCAGGATACGGGCACGTTCGACTGCCGGGGCCTGCCATGGCTTTGCCGAAGCCAACGCCAGTTCCACATCTGCTTCACTCGCCGGAGCCACCGCGCCGGGCTTGTCGGCAGGATTCGCCGGGTTGATTACCTGCTCATCCGCTTGGGGTTTGGCAGCGTCAGCCAGCAAGGGTTGTGCATACCAGTGATACGCGCGGAACTGGTCCCGCGCTGCGTCAACCTTGTCCAGCGTCGGGGTGTGGTGCAGATCGAAGCCCTTGGAATTGGGGCGATCCGGCTGGAACAGTTCGGGGCCGGTGGGCAGCGGGGGCGGAGGCGTTTGAACAGTAACAAACGGATCTGCGGCAACCACTTCCGGCGGGACGTTATCGTCGACAATCTGGTTGACGAAGGATGAGTTCGCTCCGTTTTCCAGCAGACGCCGCACAAGGTAGGCCAGCAGGTCACGATGCGCGCCAACCGGTGCATAAATGCGGCAGCGGGTCTTCTGCCTGTTCATCACAAGCTGATGCAATGTCTCGCCCATGCCGTGCAGGCGCTGGAACTCAAAAGGCTGACCTTCGGCCATGTGCAGGATGGCGCTGACTGTATGGGCGTTGTGGGTGGCGAATTGCGGATAGATCCGGTCTGTCATGCCCAGCAATTTGCGCGCATTGGCGATATAGGACACATCGGTGACCGCCTTGTGGGTGAAGACGGGAAAGCCGTCCACACCTTCGACCTGCGCGCGTTTGATCTCGGTATCCCAATAGGCGCCTTTGACCAGACGGACCATCAGCTTGCGATCGTGGCGTTCCGCCATGTCATAGAGCGTGTCCAGAACCAGCGACGCGCGTGGCCCATAAGCCTGAACTACGATGCCGAACCCATCCCAGCCGGCCAGAGCCGGATCGGACATCACCGCTTCAATCACCTGCAATGACAAAGACAGGCGATCCGCCTCTTCCGCGTCGACGTTTAGCCCCATACCAGCGGCCTTGGCCAAAAGGGCCAGCGCCCGCAGTCGGGGAACCAGTTCATCCATCACGCGCTTTTCCTGCGCCAGTTCATAACGGGGATGCAGGGCTGACAACTTGACTGAAATTCCCGGGTTGGCGCGGATATCCTCATGGGTGCAGGCTTCGGCGATGACCGAGATGGCGCGTGAATACGACAGGTGATATCGTGCGGCGTCCGCCTCGGTTCGCGCGGCCTCTCCCAGCATGTCGTAGGAGTAGGTATATCCCTTGTTTTCCATCCCGCGCGCACGCTCCATCGCGGCGTTGATGGACTCACCTAACACGAATTGCCGCCCCATTTCCTTCATCGCACGCGACACGGCGGTACGGATCACGGGTTCACCCAATCGCTTGATGGCCCCGCGCAGGGCGCCAACAGGCGAGGCCTTGCCTTCGTCCAGAACCTTGCCCGTCAGCATCAGGGCCCAGGTTGAGGCGTTAACCAAGGATGAAGACGAGTGCCCAAGATGCTTGCCCCAGTCCGAAGGGGCAATTTTGTCTTCAATCAACGCGTCAATCGTGTCGGCATCCGGCACGCGCAACAGCGCTTCGGCCAGGCACATCAGGGCGACGCCTTCGTCGGTGGACAGGCCGTATTCGGCAAGAAACACCTCCATCAACCCCGGAGACGTGCTGGAGCGGATGTCGCGCACAAGCTGCGCGGCGGCGGCGCTGATGGCGCCGCGGTCCGTGGCGCTCAGGCTGGCCTGAGAGATCAGGGTTTCAAGGATCGCCGACTGGTCAGCATAGGTTGAGGTGTCGATTAATGTACGCAGGGTATGAGACATGAGTCCTCCGGTCTTTGTGCCAATATACCTGCGAAAACTCAGGACAATCGCCTGAGTTTACGATAATTGAAGGCGGAACACCTGAAATTTCGCCAGAGAGCAGCGCAAATGAACTTTCCTGACCTGGACCGGTTTGACCGGTCGATTCTGAGAATTCTGGCCGAGGATGGGCGCATTTCGGTCGCCGATCTTGCGCGCGAAATTGGTCTGTCGAAATCACCGACACAGGCGCGCCTGAAACGGCTTGAAGCAAGCGGGGTGATCAAAGGATACCGGGCGATGCTGGATCCGATCAGACTGGGGCTGGACCACGTTGCCTTTGTCGAAGTGCGCCTGACCGATACCCGCGAAAAGGCACTGGCCGAGTTCAATGCGGCTGTCCGAAAAACTGCCGAGGTCGAGCAAGCCCATATGATTGCTTCGAATTTCGACTATTTGTTGAAGGTCCGCACAGCCACGATGTCAGAGTATCGTCGTGTTCTGGCCGAAAAGATTTCATCCATGCCGCATGTCGCCAGCACCTCGACCTTTGTGGCGATGGAGGCGGTTAAGGAAGCCGGCAGTTTGGGTGGGTTCGAGCATCAGGCTTGACGGATCAGGATTACGAGCCATCCTTGGTACATGACACACGCTTTCCTCTTTGCTCTTTCTGTTGTTGCCTTGTCTTGTGCGGCGCACGCCCAGTCCTGCCCTGATGCTCCGGATCATTCAGAAGGTGTGGATGCGCTAATCAATCAGGTTCGGAAGGCAGAATCGCAAAGTGATGCGCGCGCCATTTCCAACCAGATGTGGGAGCTTTGGACGGACGCGCCGGATGCGCGTGCGCAAGGCTTGCTGGACCGGGGAATGGCACGGCGGGAGGCTTGGGATTTACTGGGCGCGTTGGAAGAGCTTGACCAGCTTGTCGATTACTGCCCGAACTACGCCGAAGGCTACAATCAGCGTGCGTTTGTGAACTATCTCAGACAAGACTTCGCTGCTGCCTTGCAGGATCTGAATGTCACGATCGAGTTGTCGCCGAACCATATAGGTGCGCTGAGCGGTCGCGCCTTGTCATTGTTGGGTCTGAAGCGCCTTGACGACGCGCGCGCTGCCCTTGCCGCGGCGCTAGAACTTAACCCATGGCTGTCAGAGCGGGCATTGTTAGAACCCGGCGGTCTTTTGGAACCGCCCGGTCAAGATATTTGACGCCGGGTTTTCGAAAGAACCGAAAGGGAAACCTAACCTTTTTGCGGGCAAACTGGTTGTGTTGGACCCCTTCGGAGTTGTTCACTGGCTATCCAGTGGTATGGGTTCTGACTGGCGTGGGCGTGTATCGGACGCTGAACATCATTGACGAATACACCAGCGAGGTGCTGATGATCCGCGTCGATCGTAAGCTCAACTCAACAGATGTGCTGAATGCATTGACTGACCTGTTCATCCTCCGCGGCCCGCCGGCATTCATAAGATCCGACAATGGGCCGGAATTTATCGCCCAGAAGGTGCGGGAGTGGATTGCAGCTGTCGGGGCGAAGACGGCTTACATCGAACCGGGATCACCCTAGGAGAACAGTCATTGCGAAAGCTTCAACGCCCGGTTCCGGGATGAGCTGCTCAACGGCGAAATCTTCTAAAGCCTAAAGGAGGCGCAAACTCTGATCGAGCAATCTCGTATCCACTACAACACCGTCAGGCCGCACAGTGCGTTGGGCTCCTGCCCGCCTGCGCCCGAAAGCATCGTCCCGATAGACCAGAGGCCCACGATGCACTAACAAACAAACCGGACTACCCGATAGGGGCACGCGACCGAGCGCGCTGAAGGCGGCAATGCTGGCCCTGTTTGACGAGTGCGGTGCGGAATATCCTGCCGAACACTATGTGGGGCACATGTACAAAGCCAAACCCGATTTGGCGGCGCATTACAAATGCTGCGTTCCGACCAACTCTTTCAATCCGGGGAACGGGAAGATGTCCAGGGCGCGAAGCTACAGGTGATTAACGGTCACATGGGATTTGGGCGCGTGTGATAGGCATCCAGCAGGGCTTTGCCGTTTTCATAAAACGCAGTTTCACCAATCAGTTCTGTGATGCCGTAGCGATCCAGCTCGGCTTTCACATCTGGCTCGACCAGCGTGAAAACCAGCCGTATCCCCTTGGATTGCAGGAAATTGGCGATACTGCGCAACGTGAACCCGGCTGTGAAATCGACAACGTCAATTGCCGAGGCGTCGATGCAGAACCATGTCAGTTTTCCGTCTGCGTTCTGAACGATTGTTGTGACTTCCTCGGTGAATATCTGCATGTTCGCGTAGTACATGCCGTGGGAAAACCGGTAGATTACCAGACCGGGCTCGAATTGGTTTGGTGCTTCCAATCCCTTTGAACGCCAGCCACCGGACTCGGTACGCAATACTACCGAATTCTTTGGGTGGTATCCCCGGCGTGTGTGGTCGACCAAAGACAGGACCATGGCAAAAATGACGCCTTGCTCGACACCAACCAGAACAACCACGGTGGCGGTTGCCGTGGCAACCCAGAACTCGGACCGGGCCTGCCTGTAAATTGTTGCCATTCCGTGCAGGTCGATCAGCTTGAGACCGATCAGGAAAACGATGGCCGAAAGTGCTGCTGTGGGAAGATAGGCTAAAGGCTTGGTCAGAAACAGGATAACCAACAGGACTATTACCACTGTTGTCAGTTGCGCCACCTGGCTGCGCCCTCCGGCGCTGGCGACCATCTCGGTCTTTGTGGGGCTGCCATTGACCACGAATGTCCCCGTGAATGCGGCTCCGAAATTCGCAAGACCCAGTCCGATCAGGTCCGTGTTTTCGTTGAAAGTCTCATCATATCTCGAGGCGTATGCCCGCGATGTGGCGGCGCTTTGTGCCAGAATAACAACGAAGATGGACAAGGCCGTGGGGAGCAATTGTTTGAACAAGGTCCAGCTCCACTGCACGTCCGGGATCGAGAACGAGGGCAAACCGCCGGCAACCTCTCCCAACACCGAGATTCCGGAAGTGTTGAATGAAAAGGCCCAACTGCACAGGATCACCCCGACAATGGCAACCAACGGCCCCGGGATTTTGCGCGACAGTCTTGTGCATCCCAGGACAATGCCCAACACGGCTGATGTGACGATCACGGTTGGCCAGTTGACGTTGGATATGTTGAAGTAAACGTCCTTCAACCTTGCAAGTGTTCCGTGCCCAGCGGATTCGATGCCCAACAATCCGGGGATTTGGCCCGTTGCAACCTGAATGCCCACGCCGGTCAGAAAGCCGACCAATACCGTTCTGGACAGAAAATCAGCCAGAAACCCCAGCCCGATGACACGCGCGGCAATCAAAAGCATAGCAGCCATAAGCGCCAGCAAGGACGCCAGTGCCAGATACTCAGACGTTCCGGACATCGCCAAGCCCGCCAGTCCCGAGGCGGTGATGGCTGCTGTCGCCGAATCGGCGCCGACAACAAGGTGTCGGGACGATCCGAACAGCGCAAACAGAGCCATGGGAATCAGGATCGTATACAGCCCGGACATGACCGGAGTGCCGGCGATTTTGGTGTAACCCATGACTTCGGGGATCGCGAGACATGCAAAACTCAGACCAGCCAGCATTTCCGCCGGAAGGCGCGCGCGGTCAACAGGCAGAATGCCCTGCAGGATTTGCAGACGCGCCGCTCTCTGATTTCTGTCCTGTTTTTCCATGGGTTACCCTATACCCATTCAACCAGCGAACCGAATGTTCGAACCGTCAGGCTATCTTACAGGCAAATTATCACAGGTAAATTGGGTGGTCTGACGTGCCGCTTTTCCAGTTTTTCAGTTATTTTCGCCGAACTACGGGAATCCCCCAATTTCGCAAACTGCCGATCAGGGGTAAACATGACTTACCGTACTTACCACACACAAACACGGTATTTACTTTCCCCGATGAGGGGCTGGTCACACCCCCTCGGCCGGCCCCTCTTAACTTTTAGGGGTTCGCGAAGGCCCAAGTCATTCGTTTTATGACTCGTGTCGAGTGAACTTACTTAGTTTTGGATCAATTTGGTCACGAGTGTCGGCAGTGTTTCCGACGCACTGTAAGCAACGGTGTGCGGTATATTGGCCACCGGGGTTTTGCGGTACCCTTCCGTGAACAGCAGAAACGGTATCCTGGCGTTTACAGCTGTTTCTGCGTCGACCTCGCTGTCGCCGACATACAAGCGTGTACCCGAGGTCCCAAGTGCTTTGAAGCTTTCCAGCAGGTGGCCCGGATCCGGTTTGCGAATTGGCAATGTATCACCGCCGAAAACAACGTCGAAGAACCGGGATAGGTTGAGCGCCTCCAGCACGTGGCGTGCGGGTGCTTCGGGTTTGTTGGTGCAGATACCAAGAACGCAACCCATCTGTTTCAGTGTTTCCAGGGCTTCGGGAACTCCGGGATAAGGCACTGTCGTTGCACTGACCGCCGCATTGTAATGCTTCAGTGTCTGTTGCGTCAGTTCCGTGTGGCGGTCCATGGGCAAATCACAGTGTCGCATCAAACGCTCGACCAGTTTGGGAAGGCCATTGCCAACAAACCCTCTGATCACATCAACGGGCACAGGATCGTGACCCAAACCGTTCAGCGTTTTATTGGCCGCTGCTGCCAGGTCCCCGACGCTGTCGACCAACGTTCCATCCAGATCAAAAACAACTGCTGCGGTCACGTTTTGCTTGCCTTTCAATACCCGCCCCAAGTCTTAACCCGTCGTTTTCAGGGGTGCAATCGGCTCAATGATGCTTGATTTGAAACAGTGCTTGACATTCCTTACTAAAATAATCAGATTTAATAACAGGAACGGAAAGCCAACCCTCTCGGGTCAGCCAGATAAAACGAAACGCAACAGGTATGGCACCATGCCGACTCGCTCTGGAGATGCCCCGATGAACGTACAGAACCCGACCCCAACCCAAGGTTATGCTGTCTCGATGCTGCCTGCGCACAAGGCCGAGGATTTGACCAAAGGTGGCCACCTGGCCCATATCGAGTTGGGCGACCAATTGTATACCCTGCGCATCACCCGTGCAGGTAAACTGATCCTGACGAAATGAGCGCGCATTCAATGCGCGGCGGTGCTGCGGTCGGCCGTCTGGCGGACCTTGATCCTGTCGAAGCAGGTGCGGTGATGTATCTGCGGATGTGGAGCCAGGGTGAAAGCGGTCGCGCTGATATCGCGAGCGATTTTTGCATAGCGCTGGGATCAGATTATGGGCGTGCCGCCATGCTGACGCTGGATCGTCTGTGTTCGCTTTGCGCAACGCATTGTCGACGCCCGCTAATCAGGCACGGTCTGGGGTGTGCATGTCTGGGCGCGGATGAGAGTTGTTTTGCCCAAATGGTTGCCGCCGCATCCGAAGGGGCACGCGAAGACGCGATGATGATGGCGTCACTGATCGTGCGCCCGGATTTTGCGCCTGCTCTGGCATCCCTGTCGGAGGAACTGGGCCTGACGCTCCGGCGTATGACAACGGGAAATGCGATTCCGACGACAGGTCACGATACCCGCACTGCCGTTTTGCATTGACTGTTCTTGCAGGACGGTCAAACCCCGGCAAAGCGCCGGGGTCAATCCTTCAGCAGCACCCGCATCCCGCGTGGTGATGGTCGTGATCGCAAACCGGAGCAGGAGAGAAGTCACCGACCTCGGACAGCACGTCCCTTAGCGCCCACAGGATCATGTCCACATCCTCGACCTCAATCGTCAGCGGTGGGCGGATTTTCAGGATGTTGTCCTTTGGTCCCTCACTGCCGATCAGAATTCGGTGATCGCGCATCCGGTTTTTGACATAGCTGCAAATCTCGGTTCCTTCGGTTCCGTCGGTATTGATCAGCTCAACACCCAGAAACAGTCCCATGCCCCGTACATCGCCAACGCAATCAAAGTCGGCTTCGATCTGGCGCAGCCCCGCCATCAGGCGCTCACCCATCTGACGCGCATTGTCCTGCAGGCCTTCGTCATCGACAATGTCCAATACCTCTTTACCGATCCGGCAAGACAGCGTCGATCCGCCAAAGGTCGAGAAGAATTCGATCCCGTTATTGAAGCTGTCGGCAATCGCCCGCGTCGTCACCAGCACACCCAGAGGGTGCCCGTTACCAATGGGTTTACCCATCACCACGATATCAGGAAGCGCGCCCTGATGTTCAAATCCAAAGTAATACTCACCCAGGCGACCCAGACCGGTCTGTACCTCATCTGCAATGCAGACACCCCCGGCGGCGCGGATTTTTTCATAAACCGCAGGCAGGTAGCCCTTGGGCGGAATAATCTGTCCACCGACAGATGGGAAAGTTTCGGCGATGAACCCGGCTAGACCTTGACCCCGGTCCTGCAAGGCAGCAATGGCCGGGTCCACAAGATCAGCAAATTTCTGCGCCCGATCCGCATCGTCACGCTTGAACGAGCCGCGATAGTCGTCCGCAACCTCGACCAGTTCGACCCAATCGGCTTTCCCGATGCCACCCGGTTTGTTGAACTTGTAGGCCGATATCGCCACAGCCGCATTCGTATTGCCGTGATAGCCATGGTCTGGCGTCACGATCCCCTTGGCGCCGGTATGGGCACGGGCAAGCCGCAGGGCCAGTTCGTTCGCTTCAGTTCCGGAATTGACGAAGAAGCAGACCTCGAAGTGATCGGGCAGTTTGGACAGGATCTTGTCAGCAAAAGTTGTCTGTGCCGGATGCAGGTAGCGGGTATTCGAGTTCATCCGCTTCAACTGATCCGCCGCTACAGCTTGAATGCGGGGATGCGCATGACCCACATGAGGGACGTTGTTATAGGCGTCCAGATAGGGGCGGCCCCATTCGTCAAACAGGTGATGTTTCCACCCGCGTACGAGCATGACAGGGTCATCATAAGTCAGCGACAGGTTGCCGCCAAAGTGATCGCGGCGACCCTGCAGGATCGCCTGTTTGTCTGTGGGTTGGTAGAAAACCTTGTCATCCGGCAGGTTCAGTAAGGCCGCCGGGTTCGGGCAGACTGCGTGCCACAACTCCATCTCATCCGGATCGCCGACACCGGGCCAATCCGCCTCCATGCCATTGGTTGTCAGCGCCAGCTGGAAATGCACATGCGGTGCCCATCCGCCATTCTGGCTGGCGTCGCCCAACCGGGCGAACGCCGCCCCCTGTGCCACCGGATCACCGGGTTTCAACCGGTCACAGCATTCCGGGTCCAGATGACCATAGAGTGTATAGAACGGATCGCCCTCGGGTGTTTCATGGTGCAGGATAATTACCCCACCGTAATCGAGGTGCTGATCTCGGTTCTCGACCACCTCGACCCGCCCGCTCATTGGTGCGTGCAGCACCGTCCCTGCGGGTGCAAACACATCCACCGCCAGATGCACTGTTCGCCGGTCCGAGGCTTTCCATGGCCCTTTGCGAAATCCTGGCTCGGCATAAATCAGGCGGGGTTCGTTGTAATAGCCCAGCCACAGCCCTTCGCCGTATTCCTCGCCAACACGTGCGGCCTCGGCCAATGGCATGTGGAAAGGGTTCTGGGGCCACACGCAATTCTCGACTGACAACGACCCCATCGGAGTATCGCTTAGGTCCTGACCGAACATCTGGGAAAACCGGCCGCGATGTCCTTGCAGATACGCATGGATGCGTTCTGCGCCGTCCACGACCGGCAGCCCGCACGCTGCCCGAAGACGCGCAGACATCAGCCCGCCATTGACGGAAGCATTCTCAAGAAACCGCCACGCAGGTGCCTGAGAGATTGTCACATATGGGTCGTCCGGGTTTTCGACTGCCATCAGGGTCGAGTTGAGGACAGACACTGCCAATCGCATCCGCAGCAGCGGCCAGATCAGGTCGATCTCCTCGGCTTGCAGCCGGTTTGCGGCATGGTATCCCCGCACGAGAGCAGTCAATGCCCGCTCGGGTCTGGCATGATCTAGCACCACATAGGCCCCGGCGATCGCAAGATCACAGACGCGCGGTGCCGCACACATGTCACCCAGATCAATCAGGCCGGAAACCTGCCTCCGCTCACCCAATTCACCTTCAACCAGAATGTTATAGTCATTGGCGTCGTTGTGAATGGCCTGTTTCGGCAGCCGCCCCAGCCTATCCGTGATCGCCGTGAATTCGTTGCAGATATCCCGAAGCAACGCCCGACGCGCGGGATCGCTGATAGCGCCTATCTTGTTACTGATCCAACCCGCTTGCGTCAGGTCCCATTTGAAATCCGGGCGGTGCAAAGCTTCATGTTGAAACCCCTCCAGAGCGCGATCCGTTGAGCCCAGAACACGACCCAATTTCAGGATCAGCTCTTCGGATTTCGGGTTCGCTTGTGCATAGCATCGCCCGGGCAGGCGTTCCTGCAACCACACCAGCCGCGACTTCCCTTCGGAATCGGAATTTTCCGGCAATATTGCGCCGTTCAACGCCGGGAACACCTTTGGAAACGGCAACCCCGGTGCTTCCGAGGCGATATGCGCAAGTGCTTCGATCTGAAGATCTACCAGACCCGCATCGCACCCCGCGCGCATGACTTTCAGCACATAGTCCTGGCCATTTGTGGCTTGCGCCAGAAAGTTCAGATCATATTCGCCATCCAGCCGGGTCAACCGTGCGTCCAGTCCCCAGTTTTGGCGCAGCGCGTCCGCCCAGAAGTTCACCAAATCGCTCATGTCTTTCTCCGTCCCGCTCATCCGGGATCCTCTTCATCTGGCCGAAATATCCTCGGGGGTGAATTGGCCCAAAGGGACAAGAGGGGGCAGACAGCCCCCCGACCCCTTAATCCAAGGCACGCAAACGTTTGAACAGCGATGATGTGTCCCATCGCCCGCCGCCCAGTTTCTGCACGTCCTTGTAGAACTGATCGACCAGAGCGGTCACCGGCAGAGACGCGCCGGTTTCATTGGCCGTATCCAGACAAATCCCCAGATCCTTGCGCATCCAGTCCACAGCAAAGCCATGTTCGAACTGATCATTCAGCATGGTTTCATACCGGTTTGCCATCTGCCAGCTGCCAGCCGCACCCTGGCTGATCACCTCAACAACGGCCTTCCCGTCCAGGCCCGCTTTTTCGGCAAAGTGCAAGGCTTCGCTGAGACCCTGAACCAGACCAGCAATCGCGATCTGGTTGCACATCTTGGTCATCTGGCCCGCGCCGCTGGCTCCGAGCCGACGGCAGATTTTGGAATAGACGTTCATAACCGGCTCAGCCGCATCATAAGCTGTCTGATCGCCGCCACACATAATTGAGAGAACGCCGTTTTCAGCGCCGGCCTGACCGCCCGAAACCGGGGCGTCCACAAAAGCGATACCCTGAGATAGGCCAGCAGCGTAAAGCTCGCGCGTGACCTTTGCTGAAACCGTCGTATGGTCGACAAAAATGGCCCCGTTGGACATTCCTTGAAACGCGCCATCTTCTCCGGTGCAAACCGCGCGAAGGTCGTCGTCATTGCCGACGCAGGCCATGACAAACTCAGCACCCTTGACGGCGCCTTTCGGAGTGGTCGCCATTGCGCCGCCATGCTGCGCGACCCAGGCCTCGGCCTTGGTGGTCGTACGGTTGTAAACGGTGACGTCATGGCCTGCGGTTTGCAGATGTCCGGCCATGGGATAGCCCATGACACCAAGGCCAAGGAACGCGACTTTTGCCATTTTGTGATCCTCTCCGCTGTTCGGTCGGCTTTAGCGAAACAGGCCTGACCGAAATCTCTGGCGAAGACAAAGCAAAGCTGCGCCCAAAGGGCAACCCCAAGTCAGCCTTTCCCGCCCAGATCTCGCAGGATTGGGCAATCGGGCCGGTCGTCCCCCGCGCAGGCCTCGATCAGATGGCTCAGCGTATCGCGCATGGCGTTCAGGTCAGAGATCTTGGTTTCAATCTGAACAAGATGATCGCGTGCAACCTGTTTCACGTCGGCACTGGCACGGGTTTCATCTTCGTAGAGTGCCAGCAGGGTCCGGCAATCCTCGATGGTGAACCCAAGCGCCCGGGCGCGGCCCAGAAAGTTCAGCTTGTGCACGTCCTGGTCGCGAAACCGGCGGTAGCCATTGTCGTCGCGCATTGGTTTGATCAGGTTGATGTCCTCATAATACCGGATCGTCTTGGCGGGCAGGCCGGTGCGCGTGGAAACATCTCCGATATTCATGCGCGCACCTCTTTGGTGGCCGTACCTGAGGCTTCCGGCACGCTAGCGCGAATACGGCGCAGGCGCAGCGCATTCGAGACCACAAAAACGCTCGATAGTGCCATTGCACCAGCTGCCAGCGCCGGGGACAGCAGATAGCCGCCAAACGGGTACAGCGCACCGGCAGCCACCGGTATCAGAAGGACATTGTATCCGAAGGCCCAGCCCAAATTCTGGCGAATATTCCTCATTGTCCGGCGGCTGATCTCGGTCGCATTCGCGACGCCCCGCAAATCACCGGACATGAGGACAACGTCGGCTGTTTCGATGGCCACATCCGTGCCGGTTCCGATGGCGATGCCGATATCAGCCGCCGCCAGAGCGGGGGCGTCGTTGATCCCGTCACCGACAAAGGCCAGCACTCCGAACCGGTCCCTTAAGGCCGTGATTGCGTCTACCTTGCCATCAGGCAGTACCTCGGCAGTGACATGATCAATCCCCAGCCGGTCGGCCAGAGCCCGCGCCGTGCGTGCGTTGTCACCCGTGATCATGGCCACGGTCAAACCCATCTGGTGCAACCGTTCCAGCGCTTCCACTGTGCCGGGCTTGATCGGGTCGGAAACGGACAAAGTGGCCGCTGCCTGCCCACCCAGAGCGACGAACAGAGGGGTTGCCCCCTGTGCGGCACGGGCTTCTGCCTCATCCGCCAGGGCTCCAAGGGTGATCCCACGCTGCTGCATCAACCGGTGCGACCCGATCAACACGTCGCGGCTTTCAACCAACCCTTGCAGGCCAAGCCCGGTAAGCGAACGGACATCCGATACCTCTGGCAGTGTCGCGGGCCCCGCGCGGGTGATGGCGGATGCGATCGGGTGTTCCGACCGTGCCTCAAGGGCTGCAGTCAGCCGCAGAACCTCCTCCCGGTCAAATCCTTTCGCCGTAGTCACGCTGTCCAGTTCGGGGCGCCCCAGCGTCAGGGTTCCGGTCTTGTCCAACGCAATGACGCGCGCCTGCTGAAGCTGTTGCAACGCATCCCCCTTGCGGAACAAAACCCCGAGTTCTGCCGCACGCCCGGTGCCCACCATGATCGAGGTTGGGGTCGCCAACCCCATAGCGCAGGGGCAGGCGATGATCAGAACTGAAACACCTGCGACAAGCGCCAGGGGAAGGGCCGGGCTGGGGCCGAAGATCAGCCAGAGCGCGACGGTGATCACCGCAACAGCGATGACCGCAGGAACAAAGCGATAGGTAATCCGATCCACCAACCCCTGGATCGGCAGCTTCGCGCCCTGCGCCTGCTGCACCATTCGAATGATCTGTGCCAGAGCCGTGTCGCCGCCGACGCGGGTAGCGCTTACCCGTAAAGCGCCGGTGCCATTCACGGTGCCGCCGACAACAGGCGCGCCTGCCGACTTGCCAACAGGCACTGGTTCGCCCGTGATCATGCTTTCATCGACGTAAGAGGTGCCTTCAAGCACTTCGGCATCCACCGGTACACGCTCGCCGGGGCGGATGTGCAGGATATCTCCGACAACAATTTCGGCGATTGGCCGGTCCTGTATCTGTCCATCCAGTTCGACCCGCGCGGTTTTTGGTTGCAAACCCACCAGTTTTCGGATCGCAGCTCCTGTTTTGCCTTTGGCGCGCGCCTCCATCAACCGGCCGAGCAGGATCAGAACCACGATCACCGCGGCCGCTTCGAAATAGACATTGGCGGTACCTTGCGGCAGCAGGCCGGGCGCGAATGTGGCCGTGACCGAATACAGATAAGCCGCGCCGGTCCCAAGCGCTACCAACGCGTTCATGTCCGGCGTGCCTTGCAACAGCGACGGGATACCTTTGCGGTAAAACACACGGCCCGGTCCGATCAGCAAAGCCGAGGTCAGGGCAAACTGAATCAAATGGCTCGTCTGCGTTCCAATGGTCGCCTGTATCCAATGGTGGAAGGCGGGGATCATGTGCCCGCCCATCTCAAGAATGAATACGGGCAGGGCTAGTGCCGCTGCCAGTATTGTGGAACGGACCAGCCGCTGAATTTCACCGTCTTCCCGGCTTTCTGGTTCCGCAACGCCTTGGATACGCGCGGGGTATCCAATTTCGGTAACAACCTGAGCCAGCGCCTCGGGTGTAGTTGCCGCTATAGCATAAGTTACCGTGGCCGTCCGAGTTGCCAGATTGACCTGTGCTTCGATCACGCCAGCGGTGGATGCCAACGCGCGCTCGATCTTGCCAACGCAGGATGCGCAGTTCATGCCCTCGAAACTCAGATCCGCTTCACTAGTTTCAGCCGGATAGCCAGCTGCATCCAGCGCCGCTGTCAGTGCCGAGACCGGCCCGTCAAATGCCACCTGCGCTGTTTTGGTCGCGAAATTGACCGAGGCCGCATCAACACCAGACACATCACGCAGTGCAGCCTCGACACGGCCCACACAGGATGCGCATCCCATGCCGGTGATTTTCAGTTCTGTCAGTGCTTCTTGCGCCATGCGACTCATCCCAAGTGGTTTTCTGCCCTCCAGATGGGGGTTCCAGTGACGGGAAGGTCAAGGGGGTCGCGGCGAAATTCTACGACCCGGGCCCGCGCATGTTACGCTCCATTAAGCGCTGATACAGGCGTGGTGACAGTCGGTTGAACCACCACGATATGTGTGCAACGCGACCGACCGGGATCATGGGCTGCGATTTGTCCAGTCCGCGCAGGATTGCCATGGCGGCACTCTCGGGGCTCATTTCGTCCATTCCGTCCTTGGCCGATCCGGGACGCGCGGTTCCATCGGGTTGCTCCATTGCGTTGCCGGGGTTGGTGGCCACAAAAGACGGCGCTGCAATCTGAACCTGAACGCCATGTGGCTTTTCTTCGGATCGAAGCGATTTGAAAAAACCCTCAAGCGCGTGTTTTGAGGCTGCATAAGCCGTGCGATGGCAGAGCGGAGCGAAACCAGCCACCGACGAGATCGCCAGATGTGTTCCCTTTGACGCGCGGAGAGGCTGCAAAAATACGCGAGCCATCTCAATGGCTGCAAAATAGTTGATATCAAACAGTGCACGGTGACTGGCCGTGTCGGACTGGTCAAACCCCCGAATTTGCGTAACCCCGGCGTTGTAGATGACCAGATCAATGCTGTCGCTTGACGTGATCGCCCTTTGAGCTGCGTTGGCAAGCTGTTCGGGGTCAGTCAGATCACAGGCAATTGGCAGTTGGTTCGGTTCTGTTTGCAGACCGGACACATCAAGATCCAACAGCACCACCCGCCACCCACGGGCTTGCAGTGCACGGCTTAGAGCCTGTCCCAAACCGCCCGCACCGCCAGAGATGACCGCGGTTTTCATAACCCGGCCTGCCGTTGCCACAGCGCAAAAACCTCGGCGCTGGATTTTTCGGGCGTATAGCCGAATTCAGATTTCAGGGCGGAATTATCCAGAACTGGCCGATATTGAAGGAACCGTACCTGTTCCGGCCCATAGCGAGATAAACCCAGTGGGCGAGCCAAGGCTAGGGCCGCTTTCAGCACCCAGGGGGGGAGGCGCAGAACCGGTTTTCCCATGGCGCGCGCCAAGTCGTTCACACCCATCGTGCCGTCACCGGCGACGTTGTAAATCCCGGCTGGTCCGTCGGTTGCTGCGCGCTGAAGGATGCGTGCCAGGTCCCGGGTCCAGATAAAGACAAACGGGCTTTCGCTGCCGGACACCGCCAGCAACCGGGGCTTTCGAAACAGGGCGGTGATCTGGTTCTCGGTTCCGGCTCCCAGAACCGTACCCACACGCAGGACAACCTGCTCAAGATCGGGGGCGGTGCTGCGGGCTTCGGCCAAAATCTCTTCGACCTGACGCTTGTGATCTGAATAAGGAAACTCGGGGTTGCCGCGCAATGGATCGCCTTCGCGCAACGGCACAGGATTGTCTGCATGATAGCCATAAGCGGCACCGGAAGATGTGACGACCAATCTGCGCACCCCGTTTGCGATGGCGGCATTCACCACTTTTCGCGTGCCTTCGACATCGACAGCATAGGCTGCGGCGCGCCCCATCTTTGGCGGCGGCGTTACGACTGAAGCCAAATGCACAATCACATCCGGATTCACCTTGGCAATCGCACGTGCAGGAGCGTCGGTTGTAACATCCATGGACAAAAATGAGGCGTCTTCCGGCAGGTTATCCGGGCGTTTCAGATCGGTTGCAAAGACCTCGTGCCCAACAAGTTCGGGCAACAGCGCTTGCCCGACCATCCCGGCAGCGCCGGTAATCAGGATGCGGGTCATCGCGCGGCCTCGGTTCGTGCCATGACCGAAGCCAAAGCCAGGCCCGAAATAGCGTGCCATACTCCCCAGAATGCAGCGACCACGGCCATGCCGCCAAGACCGTTGAAGAATGCAAAGATCAGGACGAGCCCAAGCCCGGAGTTCTGAATGCCGGTCTCAATGGTGATGGCGCGGCGATCGAAGGGGGACAGCCCGGTCAGAGTGGCCACAACCCAACCGCCCCCCAGCGCCAGGGCATTGTGAAGGATTACAAGCCCGGCAACAGCCCCGGCAAACCCAAGGAAAAACCCCCAGTTGGCAGCCAGAGCAAGTACGATAAACCCAGCAAAGATACCCATCGACAGAAGTTGCAGCGGTGCGCGCAACCGTGCCGTCAAGGCGGGGAGGCGTTGATTCAGCGTAATTCCCAGAACCAGCGGCAGGATCAGCATCAGACCGACCAGGATTGCGATCTGCATTGGGTCGATCTGGGTCTGTTGCAGGATTGCGCGGGTCGGTGGGTAAAGCCCACCCCAAAGCGCAATATTGAAAGGTGTCATGAAGATCGCACAGATGGTGGCGAAGGCTGTCATCGACACCGAAAGCGCTGCATTCCCGCCCGCGCGGTGGGTGATGAAGTTCGAGATATTGCCCCCTGGGCAGGCCGCGACAAGGATCAGGCCAAGCGCAATTGACGGTTGCGGTGCTGCAATCCACACCATCACAAAGGTCAGCGCAGGCAGGACGACGAGTTGTGAAAACAATCCGACAACCACTGGTTTGGGTGCGCGCCTTAAACGGTCAAAATCCCGAGGCGTAAGGTCGATGGCAATCGAGAACATCACGATTGCCAGAATAGCATTCAACAGCGTCAGAGACGCCGGACTGAAATTCAGTGTGATCTGGTCAATACCACTCATGCGGCGGCCTTCCCCAGCCGGTCGATCCAGCCGGTGACAGCCTTTCTGTAGGTATTCTTGTCCACGTAATAGGCCATGCGGGGCAGGTCGATATAGTTCATGCCTCCGGTGGCGCGCGTATAACCTTTTTGCTTTTCTGCGTGCAGATCGGCTGCCACGGGGCAGCCGTGTCGAAGCCCCTTGATGTAGCGCGCCACCATCTCGGCCTGCTCGTGCCTGCCCTGCCAGCCCAGGCCCGTGGCCTCGACCATGCCCAGCACGAACAGATCGTCCCGTTCGGGATGTATCGTGTTCAGATACAGATGCGGGGCGTCGCCCTGCCAGTTCAGCAGGCCCTTGTCGATAAACGGGTAATGCAGTTTGTATCCGGTCGCGGCGAGGATCATGTCATAGTCGTCGCAGGAGCCGTCCTTGAAATGCACGGTGTGGCCCTCCAGCCGGTCGATATCCGGGCGGATGCTCAGATCGCCATGGCCTGCGTGATACAGGACCAGCGAATTCACCACGGGGTGGCTTTCGTACAGCTTGTAATCCGGTTTGGGAAAGCCGTATTTCTGTGGATCGCCGACAAACCAGCCAAGGATCAGGCTGTCGACCTTACGCTTCAGCCACATCGGCAGACGGATCTTTCCACCTATTGTGTCAGCGGGTTTGCCAAAGACGTATTTCGGGACGAAATAATACCCGCGCCGCATCGACAGATCGCAGCGTTTCGCGTGGTGGATGGCGTCGACGGCGATGTCACAGCCGGAGTTGCCTGCGCCCACGACCAGCACACGCTTGCCGTCGAATTGGCTTGGGTACCGATATTGCGAGGCATGGATCAACTCGCCGTCAAATGTACCCGGAAAGCTGGGTACATTCGGTTCCGACAGGGTACCGTTCGCAATGAGTACGCCGGCATATTCGGCCTGATGGTCGCCATCTTGGTCTCGCCAGCACACGCGCCAACCGTCACCCGGATTGCCCAGCGGAGCGACCTGAGTGACTTCCGCATTGAATTTGTAACCCTCTCGCAACCCGAAACGGTCCGCAAATGCGCGGAAATAGTCGCGCATCGCCCGGTGCGAGGGGTACTCGGCAACCGCGTCATCCATGGGGAAATCCGTAAACTCGGTCATGCGCTTGGACGAGATCAGGTGCGCCGACTCGTACATGGTTGATCTTGGAGCATCGATGTCCCACAGACCGCCCACATCCGAATGCAATTCAAACCCCTGAAATGCGATTCCCTGTTCTTTCAGCACCTTGGCCGCGGCCAAACCCATTGGCCCCGCCCCAATCAGGGCGAATGTGTCGCGCGTTTCTGTCATGAACCCTCCCAAAGTTCGTGAGGTTTAAATTGAACGAACGTCCAAAATAAGGCAAGGTGAATTTTATGACGCTGAAAAACGTAGAAAAGCCAAGACAAAGGGCACCGTCCAAGCGATCTTTGGAAACCAAAGCGCGGATCATGGACGCGGCCGAAACAGTCTTTGCCGAACGCGGATTCGAAGGCGCGTCGATCCGCGATATCGCTGCGCTTGCAGGGGTTCAGGTTGGCCTTGTTCATCACCATGGCGGCGGCAAGGAAGAGCTGTTTTTTCGAGCGATCGAACGCCGTGCGGGCAAGCTGGCACAAATCAGAACCGATGCGCTGGCCAAGGCAAGAAAAGCAGGTCCGCTAACATTGCGCAGCATTCTGGACAGTTTTATCCGGCCTTATGTGGAACTGGCAGAAACAGGCGGTTCGGGATGGATGGCGTATGGGCGCCTTGTGGCGCATGTCTCGGTCGATCCCCGCTGGCGCGATATCGCGGCTGAGTGTTTCGACCCGACCGCCCGGCATTTTATCGACGAAATCGCTGCGCTTTATCCGGATGTTGACCCTGCGCTGCTGGCCAGCGGCCAGGTCTATTCCGTGTCGGCAATGCTGGCGCATCTCAACAGTGGTTGGCGGGTCGGGGCCCTGTCGCATGGCGGCGGAGTGTCAGAGGTGGAACGCCTGATCGAATTTTGTGCAGCCGGTATCGAAGCGATGGTTCAGACCAGTCGCGGTTGAACGCGCAGCATTGCTATTGCTGCAAATGGTTGAACAGGATGGTGCTGAACACAGAAGGTGGTGACGTCCGGACGGCGCTGGGTGAAGCAAAGAAACCAAACATCATGATCATAAGGATCAGGGCTGCTCCGGCAAGGAACGCCGCAGAAAGCTGAAAGACCGAACGAACCATTGGATTATTCCCTGTAAATACTCAACAAAGCTTGCGGTGTCTTGCGCATCACGAGAGCTTTGACAGTTCTTGTCTCAGCCTTTCATTTTCGGCCTGCAACTGGGCCAGTTGCTGGCCTAAACTGTTTAGATGCGGGCGCAGTTCGGCTTCGGTGAAACGCGGCGTGATGTGGCGTGGGCAGTTCCAGTCAAGCGCCTCAACTCGAATGATCGCGGCCCGCTCTGCGGGGGCTTCGGCCCCCTCCGGATACAAGCTGGCTGCCGCTGCTTGACCTTCCGTGAATTCGACACGCCCCAGGATCTTCAAACGGTGTTGATTGGCATAATCCATCAGGATCATCGCGACCCGATCGTTGCCATCCAGATTTCCGCGCGAGATATACTGTCTGTTGCCTGAAAAATCGGCATATCCGATGGTTTGCGGCCCCAGCACCTTAAGAAACCCGACCGGCCCGCCGCGATACTGCACATAAGGCCAGCCTGTTTCAGACACCGAGGATTGATAAAACCCGTCGCGCGCCTGAATGAACTGTTTTTCGGGTTCGCCGATCAGATGGCCCTGTTGCGGGCCACCTTCAATGAATTTGGCATAGGTTTTTGCCGATCCCATCCGCTCCTGATGGGCGCGGACGGTTGGGGTGAAGGTCAGTTCTGAAAACGCACGCGGCACAGTATGTCCTTTCAAAGACCCAGATCAGACAACTCGGGATGGTCATCGGGGCGTTCACCCAATGGCCAATGAAACAAGCGGTCGCTTTCGGCTATGGGGTGATCATTCAGCGAGGCATGCCGATGCGACATGCGTCCGTCTTCGGCAAACTCCCAATTCTCGTTGCCATATGACCGGAACCACTGACCGCTATCGTCGTGCCACTCGTAAGCGTAACGCACTGCGATGCGATTACCGGTAAAGGCCCAGAGTTCCTTGATCAGCCGATAGTCCAGTTCCTTGTGCCACTTACGGCTTAGGAAGGCGTGAATTTCGTCATGCCCTGACAGAAATTCCGCCCGGTTTCGCCACTGACTGTCATCTGTGTATGCGGGGGTGACGCGGTCGGGATCGCGGCTGTTCCAGGCATTCTCTGCCATGCGCACTTTTTGCGTGGCAGTTTCCAACGTGAACGGGGGAAGAGGGGGTCGAGACATGGTGCAGGGGGCTTTCAGGTTAGAGAAGCGGCAAGAATGGCCAGTGTCAGAAGAAATGGAACGTACTGAGGGGGGAATATGCTGGCGCGACGTTTCATCGGTCAAATCCTCTGGTGTACTGATCGGTTAACTTTCCAATAAGGTGTACCGATCTGTTAACTTTTGCAAGAGGAAAAGCAGAAAATATTTCGCGCGGTTCAGGGCGAGCCATGAATTCTAATGAAAACAATGATTTGAGTTAGGCCGGTTGTACTTCATGTTTCGGGGTAATATGTACAGAACGGTACACCATGGAGCCGAATCATGCGTCCAAACAAACGGGATGAACTTGTCAGCAAAGCCCTGAAGGTTTTTTATCGCGACGGGTTTCACGCGACCGGCATGGATAAGCTGGTGGCGGAAACGGGCGTTTCGAAAACGTCGATGTACAAACATTTCCGCACTAAAGAAGACCTGATTGTAGCCGCTCTGCGTCTGCGGGATGAGAATTTTCGCGAGTGGTTCTATCGGCGCATCGAAGAGATGGCAGAAACACCGGCCGAGCAACTCATCGTCAGTTTTGATGCCTTGAAAGAATGGTTCGAGGAAGATGGATTCCGGGGCTGCATGTTCATCAAGGCCGGGGCAGAATATCAGGAAACAGACCATCCGATCCATGTGCAGGCAGCCGAACATAAACAGCTGTTGCTGGAGCATTTCACGTCCGTCGCCGAACAGGCTGGTGCGCGTGATCCTCAGAAACTCGCGAGCCAGATCGTGTTGTTGCAGGAAGGGGCAATTGTGTCTGCGGTTTTGCTCAAGAATTGTGATCCTGCGGAAGACGCCAGAGATGCGGCACAGCAATTGCTGGCATTGGCGCTGAGTTAATTTCCTTTAAAACAAGCAGGTTCTTAAAGTTACCTAGCAAAGAAACGTTGCGTTGTTCGAAGTCGGAACGCCACGTCACGTGGATTGGCGGGAATCGGGCTGAACGCTAGGCTTTCGCGAAAGACAGATTGGAGAGCCTTTGATGTCACTTTTCACTTCGACCGCGGCATGGATCACTGACGAACACCGCATGTTTGCGGATATGGCTGGCCGATTCATGGATGATGAACTGTCACCGAATATCGAAGCCTGGGTTGAAAACGGGGCCGTTGATCGCGACTTCTGGCGCAAGGCTGGTGAAACCGGCCTGATGGCTGGTGCAATCCCCGAAGAATATGGCGGCGTCGGCGGCGGTATGGGCTTTGACGCCATCACCGCGTACGAACAGGGTGCACGGGGCGACGCTGGCTGGGGCTATGGTATTCAGTCGATCGTGACCCACTATCTTACCGCCTATGGCAGCGAAGATCAGAAACGGAAATGGCTGCCCAAACTGGCTTCGGGTGAGATGGTCGGCGCACTTGCCATGACGGAACCTAGCACCGGCTCGGATGTTCAGGCTGTGCGCACAACGGCCGAGAAGGACGGAAACTCCTACCGGCTGAATGGCTCGAAAATCTTCATCACGAATGGCCAGACGGCGGATCTGATCATCGTGGCCGCCAAGACTGACAAGTCCGAGGGCGCGCGGGGTGTGTCATTGATCGTGGTCGAAACCGAAGGGGCCGAGGGGTTTCGCAGGGGGCGCAACCTCAAGAAACTGGGGATGAAGGGCAACGACACGGCCGAGCTGTTTTTCGAAGATGTCAAAGTGCCGATGACAAACCTGTTGGGCCCCGAGGAAGGGCAGGGGTTTTACCAGCTGATGAAGCAACTGCCGTGGGAACGGCTGAATATCGCGATCATGGCGCTGGGTTCGATCGATTTTGCCATTGCCGAAACGGTAAAGTACGTGCAGGAGCGCAAAGCGTTCGGTCAGCGGGTGATGGATTTTCAGAACACACGTTTCAAGCTTGCGGAATGCAAGACCAAGGCCGAGGTGCTGCGCAGTTTCGTCAATGACTGTATCGGCAAGCTGGAGGCAGGCGAACTGGACGCGGCAACCGCCTCGATGGCCAAGTACTGGGGGTCAGAGGTGCAGAACGAAATCATGCACGAATGTCTGCAACTGTTCGGTGGCTACGGTTTTATGATGGAATATCCAATTGCCCGCCTCTATGCAGACGCGCGCGTGCAGATGATTTACGGCGGCACGAACGAGGTCATGAAAGAGGTGATTGCACGGTCGCTCGACGTTTGAAGGTATCTGGGCGGCCTCTTGCCTGATGTCACCATTCCTAACGGACTATTCGCTTCTGTTGGACCTCGCAAGCCCGTGCTTGCGGGGTTTTTTTGTTGCTGACCCGACCGCAGTTGCCCACTTGCAAAGGACGTGCAGCGGTATGATGATCCGCCGACAAGACTCAGAGGTCTGACGTGAACGATCCCGAACAAGCCCTGTGGCGGACTACATGTACCGAAGCAGTCACAGCTCTGCCGCTGAGCAGTGACACAACCGTTGATCTGGCTATCATAGGTGGCGGATATACAGGGTGTTCAGCTGCCTTGACGGCAGCCCGGTCCGGCGCTTCGGTCTGTTTGGTGGAAGCGCAGAAGATCGGGTTTGGCGGGTCGGGGCGCAATGTCGGTCTGGTCAATGCCGGGCTGTGGCTGCCACCGGATGACATCCGCGCGCATATCGGTGCAGAGGCTGGCGATCGCCTGATCGATCTGCTGGGCAAGGCACCGTCGGACGTTTTTTCCCTGATCGAAGAACACGGCATCACATGCGAACCCATTCGCAACGGAACCCTGCATTGCGCGCATTCCGCCTCGGGGCTGAAGAACCTGCAAACGCGCCACGCGCAGCTAAGCGGGTCCGGCGCGCCGGTAGCACTGCTATCGGTGGATCAGGCCCGTGACCGGACCGGTAGCGATGCCTTCCATGGGGCGTTGTTCGATCCTCGCGCAGGAACCATACAACCCTTGGCTTATGTCATGGGATTGGCGCGTGCCGCGTCTCAGGCCGGGGCGCAGATCCATGAACAAAGCCCGGTACAGACCCTTCGGCACGAAGGTGGGCAATGGGTATTGACGACACCGGGCGGGAACGTACGGGCGAGGTCCGTCATTCAGGCAACCAACGCCTATCACCTTGGCTTGCCAGATACTGCGCCTGCCTATGTTCCCGTTTATTACTTTCAATACGCAACGACCCCGTTGTCGCATAATCTGCGCGCCAGCATCCTGCCGCAGGCAGAAGGGTGCTGGGATACCGGGCTGATCATGACGTCCTTCCGGCTGGATCAGGCGGGGCGGATGATCATTGGCGGCATGGGCGATCTGGGGAATGCAGGACGCAGTGTGCATACCGGATGGGTCCGACGCAAACTGGCTGAGCTTTATCCTCAGCTTGCCGATCAGCCGTTTGAACAGGGTTGGCACGGGCGGATTGCCATGACCTCGGACCATATCCCGAAAATCACGCAGATTGGCCCCAACGCTCTGGCCGCGCACGGATATTCCGGCCGTGGTATTGGCCCCGGCACGGTGTTCGGTCGAATGATGGCCAAAAGTCTTCTTGCAGGTGAGCTTTCGCTTTTGCCCGTTCCTGCGGTGCATGAGCATCGCGAAAGCTGGACGCGCGTGCGCCGCGCCTTTTTTGAATCCGGCGCGGCGCTGACGCATCTGATAAAGGCGCGGATCTGAATTCAGACCGAGCGGGTGATGCCACCATCAACCCGGATATTCTGCCCGGTGATGTAGCCACCGCCTTCGGATGCCAGCAGGGCAACGACCGAGGCGACCTCGTCATAACTGCGCCCATAGCGCCCCATGGGAATGCGCGCGCGGAATTCTTCTTTTTCGGGCAGGCTGTCAATGAAACCGGGCAGGATGTTGTTCATGCGGATGTTTTCGGCAGCGTATTTGTCCGAGAACAGTTTGGTGAACGCGGCCAGCCCGGCGCGAAACACGCCTGAGGTCGGGAAAACCGGGTCAGGTTCGAATGCAGCGAAGGTTGAGATATTGATGATCGATCCACCGCCCTGCGCTTGCATGATCGGCGTCACAAGCCGCGAGGGGCGGACGGCATTCATGAAATAGACATCCATACCGGTGTGCCAATCTTCGTCCGTCAACTCAAGGATCGGGGCACGGGGGCCGTGACCAGCGGAATTGACCAGAACGTCAATACGCCCCCAATGGGCCATGGCCGCATCAACAAGCTTTTGCAGATCCTCCGTGGACTGGTTCGAGCCGGTTACACCGACGCCTCCCAACTCATGCGCCAGCGCTTCGCCCTTGCCCGAGGATGACAGAATCCCGACCTTGAAACCGTCCGCGGCCAGCCGCCTCGCGGAATCCGCGCCCATGCCGCTGCCGCCTGCTGTGATCAGTGCTACTTTCTCCATCTGACGTCTCCGTTTTGATTTGGTTTCAGGATGGCGAATGAATTGCGGTTTGACCAATCCGTTTTGTTGAGTACTCGTAACCGTGTCCCGCAGCCGAACCTGGCCTTTGTTATGCGCAGCTGACGGCTGTCTCAGGTCTGAAGGGACGCTGCGATGGCTTCTATCCGGTCGCGTAACCAGCGGTGGGCGGGGTCATTGGCCGATCTTTGATGCCAGACCATGTAGATGGACACAGGGGGACAGGCGAAGGGTAAAGGTGCGCAATCCAGCGCGGCAAGTGGGCCCTGTTTCATCAGTGCCGTATCTGTCGAGATCAGGTCGCTGCCCTGCACAAAGGCCGGGATCGCGTTGAAATGCGGCAGGGTTACAACCGCAGGATTGATCTGGCTTTGATCAACGCCGCGCATAACGGCACGGGCGTTTCGGCCATCGGCAAAGCGCACTTCGACATGGTCGCTGTGGCAATAGTCCTGCCAGCTGTCCGGCGGCGTGCGTTGCGTGGCGTCGTAGAACACCATCAGCGGGCTTTCGATCAGTCTTTTCTGGAAAATATCCGGTCCGTCGGGCGGCAGCGGGGTTAGCATCAACTGGCACCGGTCGCTGCGCAACAATTCGGGGTCGGGCACACCCGATGGGATGAATTCCAACCGCAGGCGCGCGCCATCGGCGCGTGTGTCACGCAGCAACCATGGAAAGATCAGCTCTCGTGGCATGTCATTGGTGGCGATGCGGATGTTGATCTGTTCCGACAAAGGATCGAACGGCCGGCCGTCGGTCAGCGCGCGCATCCCGTCCAGTACCTTTTGCGCAGGCTCTTTCAGGGACAGGGCGCGTTCGGTTGGCGTCAGACCCTGACCTGAGCGAACAAACAGCGGGTCGCCCAGGACCTGCCGCAGTTTGGCCAGAGTATGACTGATCGCAGATTGCGTAACCCCCAGCCGATCTGCGGCTTTCGAGACCGAGTTTTCCTCGAGTATCGTCAAAAAAGTGCGTAGAACCTTGCCGTCGAGGTCAATGAAATCGAATTTGCTCATACCATTTATGATTAATCATGAATGGTTTTGCTGTCCATGGCGGGGTACGGGACGGGCATCAACAGGAGATATTCGATGGGGATCCGTTTATTCTCGGACAGAAACCGGCCCGTTCATATGGGCGGCTACCCGCTGGAGCGTTTGGACCGGCAAGATGACATGCCGGATCTGTCGCTTGTGCCCGCTTTGGCCGAGCTGAGTTTCCACCGACCGGAACACCCTGACAGCATCGTCAATGCGATGGGTGAGTTTCAGGCGATGATGGACGCTATCCGCGACGGAATGGTGAACCCGGTTGCGTCCGAGATTCCATCTAACCCGCAGGAACGGGCCAACCACATAAAAGCGTTCGGCTACTTCAACGATGCGTCGATGATTGGGTGCGGTCCACTGCCATCTGACGCCCTTTTGCCCGAGGCTCGCCGCAATCCCGATATTGACCGGCTTGCCCACGCGTTGCGCACCCGTCAGACCAAAACGCTGGCATCCGGGATCGACGTCATCATGGCTGATCTGAAAGACAGTATGGAGGCCGCGCCCAAGCCGATCGACAGCCATCGGCACAGCATTGTCTTTCTTTATGAACACAACCGCGATCCCGACCCGTCCGAACCCGGCGCTGATTGGATAGTCGACGCGCAGGACCATCGCGCCTGTCTGCTGGCGACCGAGAATGCGGTGGTCATTGCCAATTACATCCGCCTTTTGGGCTTTGACGCGCGGGCGCACAGCATGATGTCGACCGACGTTGATTTGGGCAAGCTGGCGGTCACCGCCGGGTTGGCTTCGGTCGAGGATGGAGAGGTTGTCGTGCCCTGGCTGGGCCAGCGCTTTGGTTTGGCCGCTGTGACGACTGACATGCCGATCGCCCATGACAAACCGCTGAAGCCTATGGCCGATCAGCCCTGGTTCCGGACGCAGGGGCCGGCATGGTGGTTGGGCACGGGCTTTGCCAAGAACGCCCTCAACCGTGACCCATATGCCAAACGGCGCTATGTGGACGGGGCGCATCCCTTCGAAAAGCTCAAACGGGTCGAGGCCCCGACAACCTATATCGACGAAGAGAACGTTGCCCGCGTTCCCAAGCGCGCCGACATGTTCGCCCGCGCCCAGTTCGGCGACATGGGGAAGCCATTGCAGGACGCCGCGAAAGGCGGGTACTACGTGCGCAAGGCCGCGCCCAGCTTTGCCCAACGCCGTGCTTTGGGTGCGTTTGTACTGTTGCAGGACGGTGAAAGTGCTGACGCGACCAAGCCATCTGACGCGCAACGCAACGCAGCAAACATCAAGGCTGCGACTTATTTTCTGGGGGTCGATGCGGTGGGTCTCAGCCGGTGCCCAGAATGGGCCTGGTATTCCCATGACGCGACAGGCGAAGAAATCGTGCCGCCCCATGATCAGGCCGTCAGCATGATCATCGATCAGGGATATGAGACGATGGAGGGTGCCAGCGGTGATGACTGGATCAGCGTCGCCCAATCGATGCGCGCCTATCTAAGGTTTTCTTTGCTGGGTGGCGTGATTGCACAGCAGATCCGCAATCTGGGCTACAAGGCCAAGGCGCACACGGTGATGGATGGCGAGGTTCTGCAACCTCCGCTTTTGTTGCTGTCCGGTCTGGGCGAGGTCAGCCGGATCGGCGAAGTGATCCTGAACCCCTATCTGGGGCCCCGCCTGAAATCAGGCGTGGTGACCACCGATATGCCGATCGCGCATGACAGACCCATTGATTTCGGTCTGCAAAGCTTTTGTGAGTCTTGCAACAAATGCGCGCGCGAATGCCCATCGGGCGCGATCACGGCTGGGCCAAAGCTGATGTTCAACGGCTATGAAATCTGGAAATCCGACAGCCAGAAATGCGCGACCTACCGCGTGACCACTCCGGGCGGCGCGATGTGCGGGCGGTGCATGAAGACCTGCCCCTGGAACCTTGAGGGTATCTTCAAGGAACGCCCGTTCCGTTGGGCCGCGATGAACATCCCCTCTGCGGCGCCTGCATTGGCCAAGCTGGATGATGCGGTTGGCAATGGCGGTCTGAACGACACCAAGAAATGGTGGTGGGATATCGAGTTGCAGCCCGACGGGGCGTATCGGCCAACAACACACCCTTTGAACCGGCGCGATCTGCAAAAGGATCTGGACCTTAGATACGAGGATCAGACATTGGCGGTCTACCCGGCCTATTTGGCCCCGCACCCTTGGCCCTATCCGTTTGCAATGGATCGCGAGGCAGGAATTGCCGCCTATGAGGCTTTGGTGACAGCCAAAGAGTACAAGGCGCGCAAAGCTGCGGGGGATATGTCGATCATTCATCGCTATCAGGTCGCAGGTGATGCGCCGGTGATGAGGGTCGCTGTGACTAAGGTCGACAAGATGACCGCTGACGTCACCAAGTATGAATTTGCCTCCCTTGACGGTGCGCCGCTTCCGGAATGGTCCGCAGGCGCGCATCTGGATGTGCTTGTCGCGCCAGAGTTCCTGCGACAATACTCCATGTCCGGCGACCCGTCAGAACGGGGAACCTATCAGATCGGTGTTCTGTGCGAGGATGAAGGGCGGGGTGGCTCGGCATTGCTGCACCGAATTTTCAACGTAGGGCGCAAGGTTTTCATATCGAAACCGATCAACCATTTCGAACTGGACGAAGAGGCGTCCAGAACCATTTTGATGGGGGGTGGTATCGGTATCACTCCGATGATCGCATTTGCTCATCGCCTGCATGCATTGGGCATGGATTTCGAGTTGCACTACTCGGCCAGGACGCGGGGCGGTGCGGGGTATCTGGATGATCTGGCGGGGATGCCCTGGGCGAACCGCGTCCACTACCATTTCTCGGATGAAGGCTCGCGCGCTGATCTGGATGCGATCCTTTCGGGGTATCAGCAGGGATGGCACGTCTATACGTGCGGGCCTGATCGGTACATGGATGGGGTCATGCAGGCCGCAGAACGTCAGGGTTTCCCCGAAGAGGCCCGACATCTTGAATATTTCTCGGTCCCGGAAACCCCGGAATACGAAAATCATCCATTTACCCTGAAACTCGCGCATTCAGGGAAGACGCTGCTGGTGCCCTCAGACAAGGATGCCGCGCAGGTTCTGAACGAAGCGGGTTTTCACGTGGATGTGAAATGCGCCGATGGTATCTGTGGTGTGTGCAAATGTGGCGTCCTTTCGGGCGAGGTCGAGCATCGGGATTTCGTGCTGTCCAAAAAGCAGCGCCAAGGGGCCATGATTCTGTGCCAAAGCCGCGCTGTGGCGCCGGATGGTGTGATCGAGCTCGATCTGTAAGCATGGTCAGAAAGCGACCTTTGGACGGTGAAATTTGGTCGCTCGGCCCATGGACGTCAGGTGGGTGGTGAATTAACGTCGCCCGGAACCCAGATATCCCTGACCAACAGGTGCGAGGTAGCATTATGGATTATCACAGCCCCGCCAGCTTTGCCGAGGCTTCGGCTCTGGCCGCAAATGCGACGGGCATCACGCGCTTTCTGGCGGGCGGCACTGACGTATTGGTGCAGCTGCGCTCGGAGTTGGTGACGCCTGATACGCTGATCGACATCAAGAAAATCAACGGTGTACACGACATCACCCGCAACGCTGATGGAAGCTGGACGTTGGGAATTGCCGCAACCGGTGCCGAAATGAGCGAGCATCCTGAGTTGGGTCGTGACTGGCCCGGTGTGGTCGAGGCGATGGACCTGATCGGATCAACCCAAGTGCAGGGGCGCGCAACACCGACTGGTAACCTGTGTAACGGCTCACCTGCGGCTGATTCCGTGCCCGCCATGGTCGCCGCTGGTGCGACCGTCACCGTGACCGGCCCGGACGGCACTCGCGAAGTCGCGGTCGAGGATATTCCGACCGGCCCCGGCAAAACCTCACTGGCCAAAGGCGAACTGATCTCGGCGGTCAATATCCCTGCGCGTGGTGAAAACGGCGGCGATGCCTATCTGCGGTTTATCCCCCGCACCGAAATGGACATCGCGGTGGTTGGCGTTGGTGTGAACCTGCGTCTTGACGGCGACACCATCACCGAGGCCCGCGTATCGCTGGGCGCAGTGGCCCCGACCGTTCTGCTGGTCGAAGACTGTGCCAAGGCCATTATCGGCAGCACGCTGGATGATGCGGCCATGGATGCGCTGGCCGCCGCCGCCTCTGCCGCTTGTAACCCGATTGACGACAAGCGCGGCACGATCGCGTTCCGTACCGAGGTCGCAGGCGTTCTGGCAAAGCGCGCCGCGAAAATTGCCTATGCCCGCGCGCAGGGAGAAGACGCATGAAAAAGTTCCACGTAACAACCACCGTGAATGGCGATGCGGTCGAATACTTGTGTGATCCGCGAGAAACTCTGCTGGATTGTCTGCGCGACAAGCTGAACCTGACTGGTGCGAAAGAAGGGTGTGGCACCGGCGATTGCGGCGCGTGTTCGGTCACCGTTGATGGCCGTCTGGTCTGTTCATGCCTGATGCTGGGTGTCGAGGCTGAAGGTAAGCAGATCGAAACGGTCGAAGGCATTGCCGACGGTGATATTCTGCATCCGCTGCAAAAGAAGATGATCGAATACGCTGCTCTGCAATGCGGCATCTGCACGCCGGGCATTCTGGTGGCGGCCAAGTCTTTGCTGGAGAAAAACCCGAACCCGACCGAGGAAGAGACGCGGTATTGGCTGGCAGGCAACCTCTGCCGCTGTACTGGGTATGACAAGATCATTCGCGCCGTGATGGATACGGCGGCTGAGATGCGGGAGGCGTCGTAATGGCTCTGGACGATCGTAAATCAGACTTCACTTTTGTCGGCACCCGCCCCAACCGTCCCGACGGTCTGGACAAGGTGACCGGCCGCGCCAAATTCGGAGCGGATGCCTACGCCCCGGGAATGCTGCATGGCGCGATCCTGCGCTCACCTCATGCGCATGCGCGGATCGTGAAAATCGACACGTCGAAAGCCGAGGCGCACAAGGATGTCAAAGCTGTTGTGACGCGTGCCGACTTTGCTGAAGTGCCGTTCAAGCCCGGTCTGGAAGGTGAATTCTACAACGTTCTGGAAAACGTTATGGCCGGTGAGAAAGCGCTATATGACGGGCACGCGGTTGCAGCGGTTGCTGCGACTTCGGCATTGGCGGCTCGTGACGCGCTCAAGCTGATCGAGGTCGAGTACGAAGTGCTGCCCCACGTCACCGATGTGGATAAGGCGATGGCACCGGATGCGCCTGTCATCCGCGAAGGAGCTGCGGATTATTCCGTGCCGGAAGGAATGCACCCGAACGTTGTCCGCTATCATGAAAGTGGTCACGGCGATGTTGAGGCCGGATTTGCCGAAGCTGATCTGGTCATCGAAGATAGTTTCGTCACCGAAGCGACGCATCAGGGTTATATCGAACCGCACGCTTGTTTGGCCATATTGGGTAATGACGGTAAGGGTGAGTTGTGGTGCACGACGCAGGGGCATTGGATTGCGCAGAAAACCTGTGCCGCGCTTCTGGGGATCGAAACCTCGCAGTTGCGTGTCACTGCGTCTGAGATCGGCGGAGGGTTTGGCGGTAAGACAACCGTTTTCATCGAACCCGTCGCATTAGCGCTCAGCCGTAAGGCCAATCGCCCGGTCAAGCTTGTGATGACCCGGTCCGAGGTGTTCCGGGCTACTGGTCCGACTTCGTCTGCCTCGATGGACGTCAAAATCGGCATGAAGAAAGACGGCACGATCTCGGCGGCTCAGGGCATCTTCCGCCTTCAGGGCGGAGCCTTTCCCGGCGCGCCGGGCGACATGACTGCCATGTGTGCCTTTGCGCCGTACAACCTGACCAACGTCAAGCAGATCGGCTATGACGTTATGGCCAACCGCCCAAAGCAGGCAGCGTACCGCGCGCCGGGTGCACCGATGGGTGCCTTTGCGGTCGAGTCGGTGATTGACGAGTTGTGCAACAAGCTGGGTCTCGACCCCGTTGAGGTACGCCTGAAAAACGCCGCGCATGAGGGCACGAAGGCCAGCTATGGACCGACCTACGAGCGCATCGGTCTTGTCGAAACGCTAGAAGCAGCCAAGGCGCATCCTCATTATTCGGCTCCGCTGAAGCCGGGGCAGGGGCGCGGTATTTCCTGTGGCTTCTGGTTCAACCATGGTGGCGAGACCAGCGTGTCGCTTGCCTTGTCCGAGGATGGCTCGGCTCAGGTGATGGTCGGAACGCCTGATATCGGTGGTTCGCGCGCATCGATGGCCCTGATGGCGGCCGAGGTTCTGGGCATCCCGTATGAGAATATCCGGGTGACCATCGCCGATACGGCCACACTGGGCTACAATGACGTAAGCCATGGCTCTCGCGTGACCTACGCGTCAGGGCTGGCGACAATCAAGGCTGCGAGACACGCGGTCGAGAAACTGTGCGAACGGGCCGCGGCCAAATGGGGCATCCCGGTTGATGCGGTGAAATGGGAAAATGGCTGTGCAGTGCCCTCAGGGCCGAATGCAGGCGATTTCGATCCGATGCCGCTGGCCGATATCACCGCCGATATGGGCCGCACCGGTGGTCCGATCTCGGGTCATTTCGAGGCAACCCCCGAAGGTGCTGGCGTGTCCTTTGGCACCCACATCGTCGATGCCGAGGTTGACCCGGAAACCGGTAAGACCAGTGTGACCCGCTACACGGTCATTCAGGACGCGGGCAAGGCGATCCACCCGACCTATGTCGAAGGCCAATATCAGGGCGGTGCAGCGCAAGGTATCGGCTGGGCCCTGAACGAGGAATATATCTACGGTGAAGACGGTCGCTTGCAGAACTCGATCTTTCTCGACTACCGCATCCCGGTGGCCAGCGACCTGCCGATGATCGACACCGTGATCGTCGAGGTTCCGAATCCAGGCCACCCGTTTGGCGTCCGCGGTGTGGGTGAGACGGGTATCGTGCCGCCACTGGCCGCCATTGCCAACGCTGTGTCCAACGCGGCTGGCGTGCGGATGAAGCGGTTGCCGATGTCGCCGCCACGTATTCTGGCCGCTCTCAAGGACAATGGTTGAGGTTCACCTCTGGTCCGGCCTCCGGTCACTGACCGGGGGCCAGCAGGTGGTTGAGGTCGAGGCCAAAACCACTGGCGAGTTGCTGCGCGCGCTCGTGCGTGCGCATCCGCAGCTTCAGGCACCCATCGACGCTGGCGTTTCTATCGCTGTCGACGGGCGCGTGATCGCGACCGGACTGACCGAACCAATTCCAGAGGGCAGTGAAGTCTATCTGATGCAAAGGCTGAGGGGCGGTTAAGCGTCAGGCGACCAAGGCTCGCGCCCGACCATTCGGTCTGCCTCGGCCGTGATATCGTTCATATGCTGCTCAAGGCTTTGGCGCAGCGTTTCGATTTCGTCTTCACTGGCTTTGCGCGGAACTGTTTCCGTCCATTCCCGGCACAGAAACACCCCCTGGTTACCCCATGGGCGGGGCATCAAAAGATGATCCCATGTTCCTGCTTCGCGCCCATGTTTCGCCGAAAAGGTAATACCAAACACACGTTTACCCGATGCGCGCGCCCAAACCAGCGGAACCGTCGACAAAACCCGCTCTGGCCCACGGGGGCCGTCTGCCGCTATGCCAATTGATATTCCCTGTTTCATTTTGCCAAGCACTTCGCGCGACAACGCCACGTGGCGTTGATGACTGGACATGGCAATCGTGTCCATTCCGAACAGCTTCTGCACGCGACCCACCATGCTGCCAGCCCGCGCAGAAGATGTAATCGAACAGATGCGCCCCTTGTCCAGCGGGAAGAAATAGGGCGACTGCGCCAGCCGTTGGTGCCAGAGAACAACGATGACCGGCTCACCCTGTTCGGCCAATTGGTCCAGTTCGTCATAGCCGATGCGCTGCCATCGTGTGTTGCGGTGTGCCAGCCGAATATAGTTTGCAATCCGACGCGCCACCCAGTTTAGCACAGCTTCGCTGTCTGCAATCTTCTTACGGAGGTTCACGCCGGGTTCCTTCTGCTAACCGGTCCTTGTCTTAGCGCACCATGCGTTTTGCGCAACTTGTTTGTCCGGGCATTTCGTGGATGGGAATCTGAAAAAGCCTCTTGAGTCCGCCGCGTGGCTGGCATATCTGGGGCTCACTACAGGGGTATAGCTCAGTTGGTAGAGCGACGGTCTCCAAAACCGTAGGTCGCGGGTTCGAACCCTGCTGCCCCTGCCACTAAAATTGTCCGAATACTAAGTTGAGATACCCAAGGGTGAACGGGTTTCAGCCTTTGAGTTCGCTTTGCCTGTATTTAGCCATTTCGCGCCTGGGTCATTGCTGGTCGCAGTATTGGCTCCGACAGCACTGCTACAATGGCGCGAGGCCATCGTGCCCTGTTATTATCTTTTGGTGGCACCTGTATTTTCGTGCGGACCTACGGCATCCAGTTTTTTAGCCCACATATGCTGATATTCTTGAAACACCGCCGGCTTGTTTGAGTGGAGCGCCATCAATGCACACGCGGCCCACATAGCGACATCGTAATCCGAGTCGCTCTTTTTCAATAATTGCGCATTCAGTGCAGCGGCTTCTGATGTCGAAGGTTTATGCATTGCCATCGGACCCTTTTTGCCAACTGATGCTGTTTTTCGCAATCGTCCTGTCACGGACATTCACGATAACCAACAGGCATCATTATGTGGGTAGAACAGTGAATGGGTTGGAAACAAGACGTTAACATGTCGTTAACTTTTTGCTGGGGTGCTTGTCCAAAAGAGTGTTCGTGTGACCGGTCCAACGGTGAACTTGGTCACAGACCAATCACTAGAATCCTGCTTTACTTACAATTGTTACGAGTTGGCGCTCACGTTCGGTACATGACGCTGTTTTTGTTTTTCTCTCTTGTGGATGGGGCGCGCTTGTGGTTGAGCGCGCCTTTCCCATTTCCGGGTAACTAGGTTGTCGCCGGTGTCGGTTCTGTGGCGGTAAACGAGGTTTCCTTGGGTGGGCGATTGACTTATTGTCCGGCCACGACGCAATCAGCCGGATGAGGATACATGTCGCGTTTTGATGGATATTTCCTGCGGCAATTGCTGGTTTTATTCGGCTTCTTCACCCTTGTCCTGGTGGGTGTGTTCTGGATCACCCGTTCCGTCAGCCTGTTTGACAAGGTCATCAGCGGTGGCCAGTCCGCTATGGTGTTTCTTGAATTCACCGCGCTTACCCTGCCGACGCTGGTTCGTACGGTTATGCCGATGGCGGTGTTTGCGGCTGCTGTCTATGCGACCAACAGATTGAGCCGCGAAAGCGAGATGACAGTGATGCTGGCAACCGGGTCAAGCCCGTGGCGACTGGCGCGTGCCGTAGTTTTGTTCGGTGTGATCACCGGTCTGATGATGGCCGCCATCAGCGTGTTCCTGCGCCCGGCCTCGGTCCAACAACTGGAATTCCGGCAAGCCGAAGTTGCAGGAGATGTGACAGCGCAGTTGTTGAATGAAGGTGAATTTCTGCACCCTGCCGAAGATGTTACGGTTTACATCGGTGGCATCGATCTGGACGGTACGTTGCACGAGGTGTTCGTATCGGATCGCCGCGACCCGGAAAACGCGGTCAGCTATTCCAGCGTGACAGCCTATCTGGTCAATAACGACGCGGGAATTCATCTGGTGATGGTCGATGGGGTGGCGCTGCGTTTGAACAAGGCGGGCAGGGTTCTGTCCTCGACCCTGTTTCAGGACGCATCATATGACATTTCGCAACTGACGAACGCAAGCCCGTTGGCAAGCCGCAGCCTCGAAGCCATTCCAACCTCTGATCTGATCCTCAACCGGGATGCGATTTCTGAAACCGAGGGGTTCAGCCAGGGTAAATTGATCGAAGAACTGCATCAGCGATTTTCCTGGATAGCCATTTGCATCGCCGTATCGCTGGCGGGTTATTCAACCCTGATGTTAGGCAGCTTTTCACGGTTTGGATTGTGGCCTCAGATTTTGGGTGCCTTTACCATTCTTGTGCTGCTTGAAGGTGTTCGCGGGTTTGTGTCCCCGGTTGTGATCGATGACCCGAAGCTTTGGGTGCTGCTTTACCTTCCTGCCGTTATGGGTGTGTTGATCTCGTGCTGTTTTCTGCTTGTCGCAGGTCGTCCACTTATGCGGAAACGTGCGCGCAGGTCCGAGGTCATCCCAACACCCGCTTGATTTCAGGTTCGAAGTTCTTCCAGACAACAACGAATGTCGTCGAATTCTTCGCGATCACTACGGGCGACCAGATACATCGGCAGCCGCAGGCTCACACTGTCCTCTACCGGTTCGAGTGCACCCGAAGCCAGATGTTGCGAAATGACGTAATCGGGGAAGTAGCCGCATCCGCCTCTATGCAAGACATAACGTAGCGCCATCATGCAATTTCCCAGAAACAAGATCTGCCCCGAGGCGCGTCGCACGGCCGATCTGACGTGGTCTTGGTAAATCTCTCCAAGTTCAAGGTTGACGAAGACCAAATCGTTTTCTGCTGTTGCTGCTTGCGGGGTTTTGACCAGGGTTAGAAGCTCCGGTTCCAGCTCGTGGTAGGTGACGCGTCGGTCTGATGGCGTTTCATGCGTGATCGCCACGTCCAGCACATGGGTCGCCACAGCTTCAACCATGTTCAGATCGTGGTCGTAATTCAGTGTCAGCAGCAGTTTGTCAAAGCGCTGTTCAAACCGAACAGCCAGATCCACAAGCAAAGGGTCCCAGATGCTAAGCTGACTACCCAACCGAAGCGCTGGACGGTTCTGTGTCTGCAACGATAAATCCCGCGACGCGAAGGCCCAAAGGGACAGAATTTGTTCTGCATATGGTTTGAATTGTCTGCCAAACTCGGTCAGCGCCGTGCCACCGGCTCCGCGGGTAAACAGTGGTCTGCCGGTTTCTTCTTCGATCAAATGAATGCGCGCGCTGACGGCCGTTTGAGTCACATTCAGCTTGCGGGCAGCGGCATGAAAACCACCTGTCTCGGCCACACATAGAAAGGTTTCCAAAGCTTTGGTTCGCATACCGAGAGTATTTTTTGATCATTGTGATAAAATCAATTCATTTTTTTGAAGTTGCGACTCGTAATATTGTCGGCTTCGGGAAACACGCCAAAGGATCAGCCATGCTGGACAAAAGCCACAAACCGACCTGGACCAGTTTTGAGAATGCCACCAAGGCCGACTGGGACGCCGTTATGGATTATGAAGAGGCGTATAATGCCGCCTTGCCGGATCGCATTCTGGACGCCATTCGGTCACTGGACGAGGAATGGACACCCTATCCGGTCAACCGGTATCAGCACAGCCTTCAGGCCGCGACCCGGGCTTATGAGGATGGCGCGGATGAGGAGTTGGTGGTCGCCGCTTTGATCCACGATACCGGCGACATTCTGTCACCCTACAACCATGGAGAGCTGTCAGCGGCGATGATGAAGCCCTATGTCAGCGAGAAAACCTATTGGATACTTAAGCACCATTGCGTGTTTCAGGGTTACTACTACAACCACCACCTTGGAGGAGACCGCAACGCGCGCGACAAGTATCGCGACAGCCCCCATTGGGAGGACTGCCGCTATTTCTGCCATGAATACGATCAGAAGGCGTTTGACCCAGACTATCCGACGAAACCGCTGGAGTTTTTTGAACCCATGCTGCGCCGCATCCTGAGCAAGGGCGAAGGCCATATGGAACTGAACGAAACTGCCGAAGATTAACAGGCAGCCATCAGGCGATAGACAATCTGAGCTGTGGTGAAGTCCCAGGCGGCATTGCCGTCCGGGGCCAGCTCAACCACATCGAAGCCCACGCATCTGCGCCCCTTGAGCGCGTGCTCGACCAGCCGCAGCGCCTGATAATAGCCCAACCCGCCAGGCACCGGTGTTCCGGTGGCGGGCATCAGCGATGGATCCAGCCCGTCGACGTCGAAACTGACATAGACCAGCTCGGGGAAGTCTGCAGGCAAGTCGACCGAATGGATGTTACCTGTCACCAGTTCCTCGGCATCCACGTGAAAGACGTGGTTTCTCAGTCGGCTTTGGGCCTCTTCAGTTGAAAAAGCGCGAACACCGAACTGGGCGAGCCGAACGCCTTCTTCGGCAAGCAGGTGCATCACTGAGGCGTGAGAGTGTTTTTCGCCCTGATAAGCGTTGCGCAGGTCGGCATGGGCGTCGATTTGGACGATGCCGATGGGTTGGTTTAGCGCACGGGCCACACCTATCACTGCGCCATAGCTGAGCGAATGCTCGCCGCCCAAAGTGACCGGTACCTTTCCGGCACGAATTGCAGCCTCGGTGCGTTGCGCAAGGCGTTCCATTACCTCGGGCAACGGGCCGTCACAATTTATTGGTTCTTCGGTGAAAATCCCCTCGACACAGGGCTCCGCGTGACCGGTAATGCGTTCCAGTTCATTACTGGCCTCGATAATTGCTTCGGGGCCTTTGGCCGTGCCGGACCCGTAAGAGACCGTGCGCTCCAAAGGCACCGGGATCACGCGAAAGCGGGCATCTTCGGTGCGTTCGGATGCGGTCAATTCGCTGTCGAGAAAAATGCTCATGAGAGTCTGTCCTTGAAGTCGTCATATCCGAACTGCCGGATGATCTTCAGCTCGTCTGTTTCGCTGTTCCACAGGGCGATTGTGGGCAGGGGGACGCCATTGAAGGTGTTTGTCTTGACCATCGAGTAATGTGCCTGATCGAGGAAGGCAAAACGCTGTCCGATCTCCAGCGGCTTGTCCCAGGTGTAGTCGCCAATAACGTCACCCGCCAAACAGGACGGGCCGCCAAGGCGATAGGTTTGGCCTGTTTCGGCCTCATCCATCAGGGCAGGGCGATAGGGGGCCTCGATCACGTCGGGCATGTGGCATGTGGCCGAGATATCAGTGATCGCGAGGTTCATGCCGTTGGTCGGCAGGTCGAGGATTTCACCGATCAGAACACCTGCGTCTAGTGCCACTGCTTCGCCGGGTTCGAGGTAAACATCAATGCCATAGGTTTCGCGAATGTCCTTGAGGAAAGCCACCAGCCCGTCGCGGTCATAATCGTCGCGGGTGATGTGGTGGCCACCGCCAAAGTTCACCCACTTGAGTTGATCAAGGTAGGGTTTGAGCTTCGGTTCGACAGCGTCCCAGGTGCGCTGCAAAGGCGCAAACCCTTGTTCACAAAGCGTATGCATGTGCAGCCCGTCAACGCCACGCAAGGTGTCGGCGGTCAGTTGGCTGACCGGCGTGCCAAGGCGCGAGCACGGGGCGCAGGGATCGTATTTCGGAACCTCGCCTTCGGAATGTTCCGGATTGATGCGCAGGCCAACCTGCACTTCTGCGGCTTGGGCTTTGGCGAGAAACCGGTCCTTTTGGGCAGGGGAGTTGAAGATGACATGATCCGACAGCGACAGGATTTCGTCGATGTCGGCGTCTTTGTACCCGGCGCAGAAGGTTGCGACCTCACCGCCATATTCCTCGCGTCCCAACCGGGCTTCATTGATACCCGAGGCGCAGGTTCCCACAAGGTGCCGGCGCACCAACGGGGCCAGCGAAAACATCGAAAACGCCTTGAGCGCGCTGAGAACATGCGCGCCGGAGCGGGTTCCGACATCAGCGAGGATTTTCAGGTTCCGTTCTACCGCCCTTTCGTCGACCACAAAGCAGGGGCTGGGTACACGGGAGAGGTCGAAATTGCGGAAGGCGCCGGCGTCACCGGCCTGTGTGGTCATCATGTCGGACATAACCGGCGTCTCCGTTTGGTGGAGAGGCCGGGGGCGCTGCCCCCGGACCCCCGGGATATTTAGGGCCAGATGAAGCTGAAGCGGATCAGAAGGTGACCGGGCCGTCGAGTTCATGGACCTGCCACGGCAGGCCATGTTCGTTCAGCATGGCCATGAAGTCGTCCGGGTCGAGCTGTTCCATGTTCCACACGCCAGGCTCGGACCAGTTGCCTTTCAGCACCTGCGCGGCGCCGATCATGGCGGGGACACCGGTGGTGTAGCTGACGGCCTGACTGCCGACTTCCGCATAGCATTCCTGATGATCGCAGATGTTGTAGATGTAATAGGTTTTCTCGCCCGAGCCATCCTTGGCCTGACCTGTGGCGATGTCGCCGATGCAGGCCTTGCCCTTGGTTTCCGCGCCCAGATCACCGGGATCGGGCAGAAGGGTTTTCAGGAACTGGATCGGGATGATTTCCTTGCCGTCATGCATCACTGGGTCGATGCGGGTCATGCCGACATTTTCCAAGACCTTGGCATGCATGATATAGGCGTCGCCGAAGGTCATCCAGAAGCGGGCGCGCTCAATCTCGGGGAAGTGGGTCGAGAGCGATTCCAGTTCCTCGTGATACATCAGGTACATGTTTTTGGGGCCGATGGCGGGGAAATCGAATTCGACCTTGTGGGTCATGGCGGGAGAGTGTTTCCATTCGCCGTTTTCCCAGTGGCGCACTTCAGCCAGAACTTCGCGCAGGTTGATTTCGGGGTTGAAGTTGGTGGCAAATTCCTGATCGTTCGAACCGCCATTGGCGTCCAGCACGTCGATCTGGCGGATGGTGTCCAGCTTGTGCTTTTTCAACCATTTGGCAAAGACCGATGTAACGCCGGGATCAAAGCCCGAACCAAGGATGGCGGTCAAACCGGCCGCTTTGAACCGTTCCTGATAGGCCCATTGCCAGTGGTATTCGAACTTGGCCTCATCCTCGGGCTCATAGTTTGCCGTATCCACATAATGAATGCCCGCCTCAAGGCATGCGTCCATCAGCACCAGATCCTGATAGGGCAGGGCGAGGTTCACGAGGATTTCAGCACCAGTTTCCTTGATCAGCTTTACGGTGTCTTCTACCTTGTAGGCGTCCAGTTCGGCGGTCGCGATATCAACGCCCACACGGTCTTTCACCGATTTGGCGATCGCGTCGCATTTCGATTTCGTGCGGCTGGCCAGTGTGATTTCGGTGAAGATATCCGAATTCATTGCCATCTTGTGCACGGCAGCGTGGGATACGCCGCCCGCGCCGACAACCAGTGTTTTGCCACTCAAAGTGCCCATGGGGGTGATCTCCTCTCAGGGGTTATTCGTAATAGGTGTAACCGTTGATCGAGTCGCGGTAAGCGCTCATCAGGGTTTTGCGGTCCTTGGCTTTCAGGGTGCCAGTCGAAATCGCCTCATCCACCATTTTGCGGAAGGCGGCGACGCAATCCTGCGGGACGAACTCGACATATGACAGAACCTGGCTGATCGTGTCGCCCTCTTGTTCGTGCAGCAGGTCAAAGCCGCCATCCGGGCGCAGGTCGATGGTGACCACGTTGGTGTCACCAAAGAGATTGTGTAGATCTCCCAGCGTTTCCTGATAGGCGCCAACGAAGAAGACGCCCATGAAATATTCGTCCTCTTCAGGCAGGGAATGCACCGGCAGGCTGGGGGACACACCGTCGGCCAGAATAAACCGGTCAATCTTGCCGTCGCTGTCGCAGGTGATGTCGGACAGCACGGCGCGACGGTCGGGGATCTGGTTCAGATATTGCAGCGGCACGATCGGGTGCAACTGGTCGATGGCCCAGACATCTGGCAGCGACTGGAACAGCGAGAAGTTGCAGTGATAGATATCAGCAACCTTTTCAAGCTGGTCATTCAGGTCCGTTTCCAGATCCTCTGACGCGGCCAACGCCTTGAGCCGCGCCATCAGCGACAGGTATATCCGTTCGGCCCGGGCCATCTGACGCAGGTCGACATAGCCGCGACGAAACAGGGCGCGCAGCTCGTTACGATAGAAGGTGGCGTCGTTCCAGCATTCCTGCAGGCGGTCGCGAGAGAGGTATCCGTGCACCGCGGCGAGGTCCGAGACCAAGTGGTGGTCATCCGGATCAACCTCGGGGCCATTGGGCGCATCGTAAAGCGTGCTTTCGAGCACGTTGAAGACCAGCATCGAGGACGTCGCCACCACCGCGCGCCCACTTTCCGTGACCAGTGTCGGATGGCCCACCTCTGCCTCGTCCATGGCGTAAGCCACGGTTTCGACGACATTGGCACAATATTCTTCGACCGTGTAGTTGATCGAGTTTTCGGCGGCTTTCTTTTCGCCGGTGTAATCGACCCCCATGCCGCCACCCAGATCCAGGTGAGTCAATGGAACGCCTTCGCGAGTGAGCTCGGTGTAATAGCGACAGGCTTCGCCCACAGCGCGGCGCACATCGTTGACATCCTGAACCTGGCTGCCCAGATGTGAATGCTGCAGCTTGAGGCAATGCAGCAAGCCTGCGTCTTTCAGCTTGTCTACCGTGGCGATAAGCTGATCGGTGTTCATCCCAAAGGCCGAGCGGTCGCCCGAACTTTCTTCCCATTTGCCGCTGATCTGGTTGGTCAGCTTCACCCGAACACCGATCAGGGGCTCGATGCCCAGTTCGTTGTAAACTTCGATTACCGTGTCGGCCTCTTTCGGGCTTTCCAGAACGATGACCGTGTTGAACCCAATCTTGCGGCTTAGAATAGCCAGTTGGATGAATTCGGCATCTTTGACACCGTTACACACGATCAGCGCTTCGGGGGCCAGGCGATGCGCCAGCGCAATCACCAGTTCGGGTTTGGAGCCGGCCTCGAGCCCATAATTGTATTTCTTTCCAAACTCGACGATCCGGTCAACAACCTGCGCCTGCTGGTTCACCTTGATCGGGAATACGCCGCGATAGCTGCCTGAGTAGCCCACGCGCGCAATCGCATCTTGGAAACTTTCGTTCAGATGCGCGATTTCGTGTTCCAGATAAGACGCGACTCGCAGGACCATCGGTGCCTTGATGCCGCGGTCGTCCAGATCGCTGAGGATACCGGGCAGGCTAATCGCCGCTGTCTCGGGGGCCATGGGATTGCGCAGACCGATCTCACCCTGTTCGGTCACCTCGATGAGGCCTTTGCCCCATTTCTCAACTCCGTAGATGGAATGCGGTGCGTCGGGCGTCTGTTTCAATCAAGTCGGTCCTTAACGTAGGGTGCCAGTTTCGCGCCCGCCAATACGGCAGCAGTTTGATTCTTCCAAGTGTAAACTATCTGATTGGGGATTCCGAATTTTACGCGGACGGGTGGATCGGGATCAGATGATTGTCCCATTGGCATTCGGCGCGGGTTCGAACAGCTGGGCGCGCGCCCATCAATGTCCCGAAAGCGCCTGTTCCCGTGGTAAAGACCAACCCGCCCGCCCCGGCCCCAAGCCCGCAGACATCCTCAAGCGCGAAGGCGCCGGTGAGTGTGCCGCTGGTTATGTCGAACTGGTGCAGCGCATTGCCGCGCGGACAGGTTATTGCGATCATATCGGCGTCGGCTGAAAACGCGACGCTGCCAGCGTATCCCTGCAACATGCTTTGTTCGTGATCCGGTGCCGCCAGCAGGCGTGGGGCTTCACCCTGACGATGCAAGCCCAACAGGGGCAGGTGTTCGGACTTGCTGCCCTGCCATTGCATGGCAAAGCCAACCAGACCGTCGCTCCGCACCGCCAGATGGCGGATCGAGTTTTTGTGAAGCTGGTGAGGTAACGACACCTGCTCGTGGATCCTGCCCGACAGGGTAAGATAGCTCAGGTTGGGTGCCATCGTCGGCAGGTTCAGCTTTGTGCGCCCGGTTTCGGGGTGGGTTTCGATCCCGCCATTGGCAATCACCAGCGTTTCCCCATCGGGCATCAGGCGCATGTCATGCGGGCCTATTCCACCAGATGAAAACTCATCCAGACGCGAAAAGCTTTCAGCGTCCCAGACACCGATAATACCTGTCCCGGCTTCGTAGTCGTTCTCGGTGGCAAAAAAATACGCGCCATCCGCCGAGAATGTGCCGTGGCCGTAGAAGTGGCGGCTTTCAGGGGCATTGAGCTGTGCAATCTGCGCGCCGGTTGCGCAATCGATGACGATGGCAAAGGTGCCCGGACGTCTGGCAAACGCGACCGCAAAGGCCTTGTGCGGATGGGCTGCGGCCGCATGTCCGCGTCCGGGTAGAGGCACGGAGAACACGATTTTCCCCAATGTGCTCAACCCGGCAAGTCGAAAGGACCCGTCGGGAAACAGCCCTGCGGCCAGAAAATCAGGCGAACCGGCCGAGGCCCACCCGCGGACCGGGGAAATCGCGGCTGCGGCAAGACCGGCAAGAAAATGGCGGCGTGACGTCACGGGTTAGTCTCCGTCCAGCGAGTTGAATCCTGCGCTGATCCCCAATGTCGGACCCAGCTCGGTCACGGCGATGGTGCGGATATCGTGGATCGACTGTTGAAGCGCCTCGATCCGGAACCGGGCTTGGGGATCTGAAACCCCGGCCAGCGAGGGATCGTCAATGGATTGAGCGTTCTGGATGGCACGTGCAAACGCAGCGTCCAGTTCCGACGCGATTTCGGGGTGATCAAAAGACAGCCGTGCGGCTAAATCCCGCAAGGATATCAGCGACAGTTCTACATGGCGCAAAGACCGCCCGGACCGCCGCGCCTCGGCCCGGTTCGGACGGGGGCGGTCGAATGTCCCCATGGGGCGACCCAGCCGAGTGTCCGCCGTGAACTCAAGACCGGTAGATAGGGCCTTGAACAGCTCCTGCATCGCTTCGTCCTGCGTCCGGTAGCGGCTGTTCTCTCCGGGTAGGGTAAGGCTTGGGGCATAGCTGTGCCAGTCCTGCGCCATCGCGCGGGCATTGGCATCGATATCCGCCGTGATCGCCCTGATCAGCGCGCAGCGATATTCGGCATTGCCCTGTTCCGCGTAATTGGGATCGAACAGCATCCGTTCGAGAGCAAAGAACCCGCGCCCTGCTATGGACGTTTCGGCATAGGTCTCCGGGCTTTGCACGGCATCATCCTGAGCTTCGATATGCTGGGATAGCGCTTTGGATGTGAACCCTTTCGTGTCGGGCCAAAAAGCCATGGCGAAAGCGCGGTCATCGATCTCGGTCGGACCAAACCGCAGGTGGCTGGCGGATATCCAGCTGTCAAAAGCCGCATCGTAGGCCGCGCGCAGCGCCGGTGAGGTCGGATCGCACTCAACCAGGGATGCGCTGACCAGCGCGCCCGTCGTTTCCGGGAGCGTGTCGAACCGGGGCAGGATATGGGTTTCAGTCACATCCATCAGGATCGGCGCGCGATCCTGTGCCTGCGCGGCAAGTGGCATGATCAACACTGCAACAAGGGTAAAAACTCGCATGGGTCAGAGGCTCTCCAGAAATTGGATCAGGGCGTCACGGTCTGCCTTGGGCATCGAGACAACGGTGTCGCGGGTAGACTGCGCTTCACCGCCATGCCACAGGATTGCTTCAAGCAAGGTGCGCGCCCGCCCGTCATGCAGAAATTCTGTGTGGCCCGAGACGCGTTTCGTCAGGCCAACACCCCACAAAGGCGGCGTGCGCCATTCCCGGCCCGTTGCGCGGGCCTCGGGGCGATTGTCGGCCAGACCTTCGCCCAGGTCATGAAGCAACAGGTCGGTGTAGGGCCATATCAGCTGAAAACTGTGCTCGGGCCGGTCTTCCATCCGATGAGTGACATGTGACGGTGTGTGGCATGACGCGCAGCCGGTCGCATGAAATACCTCTTTCCCGCGCAACACCTTGGGGTTGTCCATGTCGCGGCGACCCGGCACCCCCAGATTGCGGCTGTAGAAAGCGACCAGGTCCATACCCTGATGATCGATCTCGAAGCCGCGCTCATCATTGTCGCCATGCGGGGCTTGGATGCAGTTCACCTGCACATTGGTGCAATCCCCGTGCGGAGCAGGGTAGAGTGGGTTCGATATGCCGATATCCCCGGCAAAAGCAGCAGCCGATTGCTCCATCACTGTCGGCATCCCTGCTTTGTGACCGAACCGGCCCATCATCGGGGCGTCAAACTCGACTGACCAGACGATATTCGGGCGACCTGATATGCCGTCCCCATCGAAATCGTTAGGGTCGGCCTTGGCAAGCAGGTCTTCGACCGGGATCGCTTCCAACAGGCCAAGCCCGATCATCTGCGGCGCGACCCGTGGGCTTAGCATCGCGTCCGGGTGCAGCGGGCCATAACCCAGATCGGCTGCCTGATAAGTCGGGCGGCGCAATGAGGCGGTTTCACCGTCAGAAAGCTCTACCGGGATTTCTTCGTATGAGATGTCCAGCCGGTATTCCGCTGGATGACCTGCCAGTGCGAAATCCTGCATCTGTCCACCATAGGTAGGCTCGGGCAGAGTGGCGATGTAATCTTCGATCGCTGCATAACCATCCTCCGACGTGCCGGGGATCGAGACCCGCAAGAACATCGAAACCGCGTTGTCATCGGGCCCGTTTGGCGTGTGTCCGCGCCCATCCTTGATGTGGCAGCGCTGGCACGACCGCGCGTTATAGAGCGGCCCCAACCCGTCAGAGGCGAGTGTCGATGAGGGCGACGAAACCCAGACCTTCTTGAACAGTCCGTTTCCGACTTTGAAGTTCAGCTCCTGTTCAAAGCTCAGGTTGTCTGACGGTTGCGAGAACGCATCCGCGTCCGTACGGACCCGAACAGTCGCAGCCCCGGCGGGCAGTTCTTCAAACTGCTGCGGTGCGTTGAAATCCTGGGGCGCCGCCGTCACAACAGCAATTCGGGCGCGTTCATCGTCAGTGCGGGGGGTGACATTCAGATGCAGATCCTGCAGCTCGGCTGACAGGGAAGGGGTGGCCGCGAAAGCCACCACCGACAGGGCGACAAGGCTACTCGCCTTCGCCCATTTTCGATGCGTTGAGTTGCGCATAATTGGCTTCGCCGATCCTTTCATAGAGGTCGAGCTGCGTTTCGAGAAAGTCGATATGGCCCTCTTCATCGGACATCAACGTTTCGAACAGCGACATCGAGACATAGTCGCCGGCATCCCGACAGTATTCGCGCGCTTCCTTGTACAGGGCCCGTGCATCGATCTCGGCCGCAAGGTCACATTCCAGCGTTTCCTTTGGTGTTTGACCGATCCGAAGCGGGTCAAGCTTCTGAAGGTTGGGGTGGCCTTCCAGAAAGATGATCCGTTCGATCAGCTTGTCCGCGTGGCCCATCTCTTCGATGCTTTCCTCGCGGCTTTTCTTGGCCATGTGGCCAAGCCCCCAGTCTTCCTGCAACCGGTAGTGCAGCCAGTACTGGCTGACTGCAGTCAGTTCATGCCGCAGAGATTTGTTGAGATATTCGATGACTTTTGGATCGCCCTTCATCTGCACTCTCCTGTGATACTGCCGCGCGCAGGGCGCGGAGTTGCATGGGTACTTCGAGATTATCGCTTGACCGCATCGTGTCCAGAAACAGAGGCATGCATCCGCCGCAATCCGCCGATTTTCCAAGAGCACGGTAAACCTTGCCGGGGGTGATGATGGTTTGGGGGTCGGCTGTCCGCATCCAGTCGATGGCGGCGCGGATGTCGTGGTCCGAGATGTTGGTGCAGTGGCAGACAATCATGAATGTTGGCTTGGGTTTGTGTGGTTCAAAGGGCTGGCGGGTTAGCGTGCTGAGTGTACCGGGGGCAGGCAAGCCCCCGGCACGCGTTCTTGTTTAGTGGAATACCGCGTCGGGGTTATCCAGACTGTCTGATCCTTCAAATTCAATCTGGTCCAGTTCCAGTGTGGTCACGATGCGCTCTATTGTTTTGGTCTGGTCGATCAGGCCGTTGACGCCGGCCATGATCAGGGTTTCACCGCCTTCGTTGCCGCGTTCCAGCATTTGGTCATAGGCAAACCCTGCTTCCGCGGTCGATTTGATCCTGCCAAGGGCTTGCATCGTGACGGCCAGTTTCGCCTTCATCTCGGCGTCCAGTGCCGGATCAGTTGCGATTACCAGATCGGCCAGCGATGCGCCTGATACAGGTGTGCCATCGATGCGGGTATAGCTGCCCAGATAGACGTTCAGAACGCCCAGTCCATCGTAGTAATGGCTGTTGTGGGTGTTGTCCGAAAAGCAATCATGTTCTTCTTCCGGGTCGTTCAGCATCAGGCCCAGACGCATCCGCTCACCCGCTTGTTCACCGTAGGACAGTGAACCCATACCGGTCAGGATCGCACTGACACCCGCGGTTTCATTTTCCATCAGCGCCGTGCGCGCCGCGCCGCCTTGTTTCCACTGATCGGCCATCCAGGTCAGATCGCTGACCAGCAGGTCGGTTGCGGCGCTCAGATACTGGGCACGACGGTCGCAATTGCCACCAGTGCAGGTATCGCCGTTTGCATAATCAGTGGCTGGACGGTTGCCTGCACCGGCGCCGTGGCCGTTCATGTCCTGACCCCACAGCAGGAACTCGATAGCGTGGTAGCCGGTCGCGACATTGGCTTCGATACCATCAGCTTCGTGCAGGGTTTCGCTCAGCAGTTCCGGAGTAATCTCGCTGGCGTCAATGGTTTCGCCCGACAGTTCGAAGCTAGGGTTGGCGATGACATTCAGAACCGCAAACTCGTTCTCATCCGTCGCGCCACCATAGGCCGCGTCGACATAATCAATCAGACCTTCATCCAGTGGCCAACCGTTTACTTTGCCTTCCCAGTCATCAACGATTGCGTTGCCAAAACGATAAACTTCGGTCTGTTGATAAGGCACACGCGCTGCAACCCATGCTGCCCGTGCCGCATTCAGGGTCGCGTCCGAGGGTTCGGCAATCAGCACACCGACTGCGTCCCGCAAAACCTTTGCCGCAGTCAGGCTGTCGTCATACTTGGCTTCGGCAATATCGGCATAGGTTTCCAGAATATCCGCTTTTGTCGGCACATCACCGGCAAAAGCAAAAGTGGCTGTCGCAAATGTCAAAGCGCTGGCTGTTGCAAACAACTTGGTCATAGGGGTCGTTACTTTCTTGTCTGAACTGTCAAATCAGGCGGGTTTGTTCCCGCGGCGGCTTTCGTTGAAATAACTGAGTTAAAAAGTCAACATTGTCAATCTGAGTTTTTTTGTCGGATAATGAAACCGCTGACTCGGTTGCCACTATCCCCATATCTGGCGGGGGCTCGGTCCGGCGGATCACATTGTGCGGTACATGTTTCGGGCTAAAATCAGCCAAGTGATTCTTTGTAGGTGGTTTGTTGTTCATGAAGCGCGTGGTTCTGGCCTTGTTCCTGTTTCTTGCGGCACTTGCGGCGCAAGCAACGCAGGTTTCCACGCCTCATCACCATGGTTCGGCCCAGATCGACATCGTGTTTTCTGACACCGGGTTCGCCTTGGCGCTGAGGGTGCCAAGCATGGACATCGTCGGGTTTGAAACCCCGGTTGAAAACGATGACAACCGCACGCGTGTGGCCATAGCAATGTCAAAACTTTCCGACCCGCTGAACCTGTTCGTAACCCCGCCCGAAGCTGGGTGCTCTACGGTGGGCGCCCATGTGGTTCTGACATATGGCATCACACAGCAGAGTGGTGAGGCGAACGCAGTCACAGGCTCCACAACGGAGGAGAGTCACTCGGAGTTTCAGGCGGACTATGTCATTCAGTGTCAGGATATGAATGCGCTGAACATGATCGAGTTCGCCTATTTCGCGCGGTTCAGTGGGACTGGCCAGCTGAACATCCACTTGAATACGAACGGGGTACAGGACGCTGTCGAAATCACACGCGCGGCACCATATCTCGATCTTCCGCCGGATCGATGAGCGCTGAAATCATAAGGAAAACCACAACTGGTGTTTCGGTTTGATGCTCTGGGGAATTGGTAGCGGAGGAGGCTACATGTATTGATTGTCATGCGTTGCCACACCTTGAAGTAACACTTTAATACAATGAAAGGTTCTTGTTGCGCGTTGCCGTCCGTGGCCATACATTGACAAAAAAATGTTGGGTAAAATGGCAGGCAAACGCAAAGGCAAACATCCCCACAATGCACTTGCACCGGCTTTCGTTAAGTCGGCAAAGGGGCCTGCCTTGTATGCTGACGGAAATGGCCTGTATCTCAAGGTTGACGAAAGCGGGGCACGCCGCTGGATTCAACGCCTGATGATACGCGGCAAGCGGAGAGAACTCGCAATTGGCTCTGTTGCTCTCGTTTCCTTGTCGAGTGCCAGAGATGCAGCAATCGAGAATAGGCGCGTTGCTCGGACGGGGGGCGACCCTCTCGCGAACAAGAAGAAAGCCCAAGCTATCCCGACATTCGAAGAGGCGGCGAGAGAGGTGCACAAGGCAAACTTGTCGTCTTGGAGCAACCCTCAGCACGCCCAGAAATACATCAGTTCATTGGAGGCATACGCATTCCCGCACTTTGGCAAGGTCAGTGTGGCTGAGGTCGACGGTGGCCAAGTGCTTGCCGCGCTGCTGCCCATATGGACAACCAAAGACGACACTGCGCGTAGAGTGCGTCAGCGTATCGGGTCAGTTCTCAAATGGGCAATCGCGAAAGGTTGGCGCACAGACAACCCAGCGGAGGCCGTCAAGGCTGTGCTGCCCAAGCAGGACATGACCAAGCGGAAAAACAGAAAGGCGCTTCCTTACGCTGATGTGTCCCGATGCATTCAATCTGTCCAGAATTCAGATGCAGACAGTTCAACTAAATTAGCCGTCGAGTTCCTGATACTGACAGCCTGCCGCTCAAAGGAAGTTAGAGAGGCGAAGTGGTCTGAAGTGAACACAGGGCAAAGAGAGTGGACTGTGCCTGCCACCCGAATGAAAATGAAGGTCGCGCACAAAGTCCCGCTTACGGACCGGGCCATTAAGATATTAGAACAGGCGCGAAAACTGCACCAAGGCGACCTAGTCTTTCCTGGTCGAAAGCACGAGAAGCCGTTAAGTGATGCCACGTTATTAAAACTTGTCCGAGAGCAAGGTTACAACTGCGACATACATGGGTTTCGGGCTAGCTTTCGAACGTGGGCGCAGGAGCAAACGAATTTTCCACGCGAGGTCTGCGAAATGGCGCTGGCGCATAAAGTGGGGGATGACACCGAAATAGCTTATGCAAGGTCTGACCTGTTCGCAAAGCGCCGGATGCTCATGGATGCCTGGGCCTCATATCTTGCGCAAAATAGCGGCACGGTCATCGAAATGGCGGGGCGGGCATGAGACAAGATCCAAACCGATATTATCCCCCTGGGTATTGCGGGACTTATAGCCTGATAGAACGTGCCTACTTTCACTTGTTCCCGAAACCACCGCAAGATTCTGAGCTTATTGAAGCATCATTGAAGTACATGGACTTTGAAGATGAAATTACCCGGAATAACCGACGCCTTGATGCACCTAGTCTTCCAAAGGACATCGGGCAAAGACTTCGCCGTGAAATCGGCAATCTAGTGACCGAAATTGCCTTATGCCGGTTTGTGGAAAGGGCGATGACGGACAGGCTGTTCAATCCTGTTCTTTCGTTGTTTCCGCCGTTCACCGAGTTTGAATTCGTCAACTTCCCGTTGGCCGGACATGAGTATGTGACTGCTGGGACATCAACTAAGCCGGATTGGCTGGAACACCAGACCCCTCCTTGGCACATCGCTGAAATCGGGCAATCGAGATTCCTCCAAGTGACTAACTTGTTGCGCGACAAGCTATTTGCGGGTGATTTGTCCTGCACTCTTTCTCATCAAACAACCGGTTTATTTGAGCTTGAGGAAAGCGGTTTATGGCTGGACGTAGCCACGTCCAATGCTCTCTTTCTATCAGGCGAGCTTCAAATAGAAGGCTCGGATATCGTTTACAATGCGATGTTTCGTGAGAATGAGGTTAAGCGTGTATTCTCACCGGCGAAGCCGGACCGCAGCGAACCTAAGAAATCGAAAGGCGGACGCAAGAATTTGCTGAACCCCGCCATTGATGCACTTCGTAAGCTGCATCCGAACGGGAGGCCGAATGTGCCGGTAAAGACCCTTAGAAAGCAGGTCGAAGATGAAATCGGGCGAGAGGTCGGCACATCTACAATGACCAAGGCTATTGCCGCAGCCTGGAAGAGTCAGCACAATAGCCACGAATAGCCAAAAACTGAGCCAAAATAGCCAAAACCGACACCCAAATTCCAAGATCCTAAAGTTGGGTATCTTGGGTAAAATATCGTGTTCACAACGCCTTAGCTGTGCCTAGAATAGCTAACCATTGAAGTCGCTGGACATTGGTTGCCGGTGGCAGACAATGGGAAAAGCGATGATAGAAAAGCATTATCGCCGCAAGGAAGTGGAAGACCTGACGGGCCTATCTTGCCGTCAGATTTACCGCTTGATGGATCAGGGAGAGTTCCCTCGTCCAGTCAAAATGTCAGCAAATATTGTAGCGTGGAAGGAAAGCGACCTTAGCGGCTTCCTTGAAAGCCGCAAACCGGTCGCCGCTTAAACGAAACCCGCGCCATGGGACAACATGGACACGGGCTAATTCGTTTAAGCAGTCATTCCAGCGACTAAGCGAAAAGTACCGTGTTCCGCCCTAAAGCGCAAGCTTGAGGTATCCGAGCATGAAGAACATAGCATCTGAAACACTCCTGAAAACCGCTCTATGGGTCACTGCATGGCGTGACCTTCCGACCAAGACTGAATCCGCCAAATATCAGGTCACTGATGGTGCAGGCGAGACCCGAAATATATGGGTCAGCAAAAACAAACGTCGCATTGTTGATGCCTTGATTGACGGCCCGGTGCATTGCGCATCGCCGTGCCGTCTTTCGCACTTTGTCATGGGTCTGCGTGAGGAGCAGGGGTTGAACATTGAGACCGTATGGTTCGACATCGACCCTAAAGCCGGGCGCGCGCGCTGTGGAGTTTACACGCTTCTGGACAAAGTCACCCGGATCGACGGTCAGGAGGTGCGCTAATGAAAACGCGCACGCTCCAAGCCCGCACCCTGCGCCGCAAACACGGCCTGTCCGAAACCGCTGCACGCCTGATTGCCAGCCTTCACTATGGGGAGGCTCGGTCGTGATGGTTGTTATTAAATGCAATGAGCGGGAGGAAATCCGCATCTCCCGCGAGCCTGTGGACGCAAAACCCCATCCGGGGTGCGACGTTGTTGAATTCCGCATCTGGTCAAAAACTAAGACGGGGTTACGCCGCACCAATAGAGGCGTTTTGTTTGAAGCGTCCCTACTGCCTGAAGTTTTGAGGGCTCTGTTGAACGTCGCCAACAGGGAACAGGTGGGGTAATGGGGCGCGATAAGAAAAACGAGCAACGCGTCGAGCACTGGACGAAACTTGTGCGAAACATGATGGAGGAGCCCGCTTGGCGGGCCCTCTCCCCTGTAGCACAGGCGTTGTACCCTTGGCTCAAGCTTGAATGGCGAGGCCCGCAGGCCAACAACAACGGAAAGATCCAATTCAGCGTCAGGCAGGCCGCAGAAGCGCTTGGTGTGGCTCTGAACACTGCTGCTCGTGCATTCCACGACTTGCAGGCCAAAGGCTTTTTGGTTGTCACAAAGCCAGCCCAGCTTGGCCTTGGCGGCGAAGCTCGCTCAGCCCTCTACGAGCTTACAGAAATAGAGATGCCACACAGCAATCGTAGGGGCGGACGGATGCTGTACCGGCAGTGGGCACCAGGCAATGAATTTCGTGTTCATAAGGCCGCTGCACACAACCCGACTGGCAAAGGTGGAAAAACTAAACCCTGTCTCAATTTTGAAGACGTGACCGTCTTAAATTTTGAGACGTGTAAGGAAAGGACGTCTCAAAAATGAAGACAGCACGTCGCAATTTTGAAGACGTAAACGGCCTTTTTCAGCGCTCCCACGTCGCAATTTTTGAGACATCCTTAATCTACCAGGGGGTCTGGGGGAAACGGACACCTTCTGCACCAATAACCAAACACGGCGAGGCATGAGCGATGGCGGATGAAACCGAACGAAAAAACGTGGCCAATACGTATACTGACGAGAACGGGAAATTCGCTCAAGGCAATCCCGGCAAGCCACGCGGAACCCGACACCGGGTCACAAGAGCAGTTGAGGAACTGCTTGAGGGGCAGTCCGAGGTCATCACCCAAAAAGCGGTGGATATGGCACTTGAAGGCGACAGCACGGCCTTACGGCTGTGCCTGGAACGAATAGCGCCCACCAGAAAGGACGCACCTGTCAGTTTCGACCTTCCATCCATCCAATCCGCAGAGGAGGCCTCGGAGGCGGCGCAGGCGGTTCTACAGGCGGTTTCTCAGGGCGAGATAACCCCGTTGGAGGGAGCAACCGTCATGGGGCTGATAGAGCAGTACAGGCGGGTGCTGGAAACGACCGAATTGGAAAAACGCATCACGGCATTGGAGACACAGAAATGAACATCAGAAACAGGTTAGCGGCTTTGGAAAGTAGAAAATTGGAGAGTGCCGTCTCAAACTCGGACGCGTCGAACCTACTGGTAAAGCGATTGCTGGCCACAGCGGAACGTATGCGTGAAACACCGTTGAACCAATTGACTGCCAATGCGTCACCTTTGGAAATTGCCGCCCTCATTATGGATGGCCGTGTTGATGACGAAGTGGCTCGGCAATGTGTCGAGTTTTCAAAGCACGAAACCGACAGCGCTGTTCTTTTCTCAGCATTTCTCGACGCGGCCAACGGCGCTGACTGCAACCCAACTCGAGAAGAGCATCAAACATGACCATCAGGAACCGAGTCCAGAGATTGGAGCAAACACACAGCCACGGAACGGTCATCTACATCACGGACCCCTTCAAAGGCAAAGACGATGGTGAACCAGTCATTCTAAGCGCGTACGTCGGTGGCAACTTGCACGTACGCAAGCCGCGAGAGGATCAGGGCGCGTTCACCAGACGCGTAAACCCTACCGGGCAGCGAAGTGTTTTTCTTGAATCAGACGCGGATCAACTTTGAGGGAGACAGACAACATGAGCGTGAAGAGCAGGATATCCAAGCTGGAAGCCCGGAAGGGCACCAAGAAAATGACGGCGATTATCCACTTGCCGAAAGACATGACGGATGAAGATGAAGTGCGTGAAGTCGTGGCCCGTCTTACTGCCAACATCTCAGAGCCGTTTGATGAGTGGGTAATTCATGACAACGACGCCTCAGAACCGACGATTGGCGTTGTGGATCTAGATGAGTTGTTGGCTGACATAGCCGCCGACAGCAAACGGATTGGTGTGGACGCATGAGCATCAGACGCCGACAAGACAAACTGGAAACCGCTGTTTTCACTGAGGCGAAAAGAAAACCCCCTATTCGTTAGCGTTGTGCCTGCAAAAGATGGGCAACAAAGCGGGCCTGCTGTGTTTCACCATGCGATTATCGCTGGAACCACACTCGGTAAAATCGTGCGGGATAATGCTGAGTCTGAGCATGAATTTGCACGCCGCGTCTATGCCATGGCAGCAGGCGACAAACGTCTTGAAGACATGACCGATACGGGAATCCCCCAATTTCGGGCTTTGCTTGAGTTTGATAGATTGGGATCAGAATAACCACTTACCCCCTCGTGACGAAGATAGGGGCTGGCCTCCACCCCCTCAGCCAGCCCTTATTCTTGTTCTGGCCACCCCGGCAGATTGTTTGGAACAGGGACGTCATTCCGAACCAGCCAGTCACGTATTGCTGCCCAGTGGTCCTGTGACCCAGCTGTGTACCGCCGTGAATGTAAATCGGCTATCTGTTGTTCAAGGTAAGGCCACCAGTGCAGCTTGATCCTTAGGCCATGGGATTTGGCCCAAGCGCGGATCGCCGCCTGCCAATCATCAACTCGCCGGGATTCAAGTTCCTTGTAAAGGTCAAAGGGGATTCGATAAGGCCAGTCAGACATGCGGAACAGATAGCGAACTTCTGGAGCTTGTCCAAACGGTTTAAGAAGCCTACCGTTGTCTAATGTGCAACCTGTACTCAAACACCACTCCCGCAGAAGCAATGCGCCAGCTGTTTGATGTAGCAGTTGAACAGAACCGCCTCGGGAATGCTGAACCGCTGCCCGCAATTTATCCAAAGCACATGGCCCCGGTTGTCAGGCTGGCTGAGGATGGAAAGCGGGAACTCGTGCAGCTTAGTTGGGGATTTCGAACCACGAAGAAATCGAAGAAGACAGGGGCAATTATCCAACCTGGAGCTTGGAACAACGCGCGAGATGACAAGGTGCGCTCAAGCGGGCTTTGGCGTGGCAGTTTCGAGGAAAGGCGCTGTTTGGTTCCTGCCAGCTCGTTCTGTGAAGCCAAGGGACGTAGCCCTGCAACCTATTACTGGTTTGCCCTCAAGGGTGAAGAAGACCGCCCGCCTTTTGCGTTTGCCGGAATGTGGCAGACGTCGCGCTATCAGGGCAAGGACGGGCCGGAAGAAGCAGCAACTTACACCATCATCACCACGACAGCGAATGAAATTGTAAAACCAATACACCCGCAAAGAATGCCGGTGATCCTGCAGCCGGACGACTACGAGCAATGGTTGTCGGGAAACCCTGAAGAGGCCTTAGACCTACTTCAGCCCTACGATGCGGACGATATGCAAATCGTTCGCAGCGGCGAGAGTGAGAAGTCAGATCCGTTGACCTGAATTCTCCATCCTTTGAGCTTTTCCATTCGCCCGCTATGAGCCCATATTCTTTACTAATCAATCTCAATTACAAATGAATAGAACCAACCCACGTCATCTCCCCATGTAGGTGAATGTTGCACTTGGATTTCCGACGAGTTCCTGCGGGTTGGATGCCAAAAGGTCGCTACGTTCTCGTTAGAATTTCCCCAATCGTTTGGCTGATCAAAAAACCAATTGGTGAACATGACGTCTTCGCCACTGTGCCAGCGCCACCCACCATTAGGTTCTTTTGCTCCTGTTTCTTGAAACAATCCAATACCGGGGCCTACCCAAGAGTTTCCATCCCCACTTAAACGCCAGAACTTTGGATCTCTGCTCGTAAGGTGGTGGACAAATTCATTCTCTGCAGCCGAAGAAATCGAGACGAGATAACCACCTGAATTTTCCGCCAATTCCATCGCAGTTGTACTTGGCATACCGGCCAAAGGAGCAACTGCGAGATAAAGGCTGTCCCCAATGTTTCCGAACGCGAATTCCAAGCTTTCTAATGATTTCGCAGCTCTTGTTAGCCGGTCATCGGGACTAATATACTCAAAAACCTCTGGCGCTCTAAGTTGAGCTGTTTGAGCGGAGGAAAGGACGTCGTCCCAGTCTGAGGCACGCAGTTCATTACTCACGCCAAGGGACGACAAAGTCTTGGCATTTAAAAATGAATCCTTCTCAAGCCCGTGTGCTTGTTGAAAATCAGAAATTGCCAAGCGAGTAGTATCCCCGAGTACGCCGCTTTCAAAACTGGTTAGAAAACCTTGCTCCTTGAGAACCTCTTGCGCTCCAAGCACCATCGCCGAGAACCGTTTCTCCAGGGTTGGGCGCTTAAAAAGGGTCCCAAAGTCAACCAAATACGCCGCACCTATCGCAGCAACAACTACAGCTGCTGCTACCGCGCCGACATAACGTCTAGAACGTAGAACAAGGTTAGGTTTAGCACCCATACCAACTGTTTTGGTCTCAACCGAATAAACACGAACGGGCGTCGCAATGTTCTTGAGCTTCTTTTTCCCGAGGGCGTGATAGCGAACTGGAACCTGGTTCTTTAGTAAATCGTAGGCGGAACCGGATACCAAGACTCCACCAGCAGGGGCCAAGCTTTCAAGCCTAGCTGCAACATTGACGCCATCACCAAAAATATCGCCATCATCGAACACTACATCGCCAAGGTTTATGGCCATGCGATACTGTATTTTTCTTTCGTCAGAGAACTCCTCCTCACGCTCGGCTATCTCGTTTTGGATGTGGACGGCGCATTGGACCGCTTGCACGACAGAAGTGAACTCTGCCAGCAAACCATCACCGGTAAACTTAATAATTGAGCCGCTAAGTCGTTCAATTGTTGGTTCTACGACTTCCAGTCGGTATTTCTTTTGACGACCTAGCGTACCCTCTTCGTCCAGTTCAATCAGGCGACTGAAGCTTACCATGTCGGAGGCGAGGACCGCCGCTATTCTACGCTCAAGGACCATGTTTTATTGAGCTTCCCTCAACAAGGTATCGGAGCCACCATTCGGCCTTTGGGTATCGCCTTATCCTTGTCAAAGCAGGAAACCTTCCTTGGTCCGTCACGCCAAAAAAAGTTGGGATCCAAGTGACAAGTAGGCCAGTCGTTGCACCACCGAACTGCAAAGTGGACGTGAGGTGTTTTGCCAATGCTCGGGCGATTTGCTTTTTGGACGTGGCCAACGATTTGCCCCGCGCGAACAGATTGTCCCCGCTTCAAACCTTCTACGGGAACAATGTGAACCATTTCGACAAAGACGCGGGACCCGCTCGCACCTTCTCGGTGCTTAACAGAGAATCCGGTAGTTATTCCTACAACTCCGCCATAGGTTTTGTTGTCCCACTCTATATATCGGATTTTGCCGTCAACTGGCGAAATCACGGGAGAACCTGCGCTTTTGCAGAAGTCTATACCTTCGTGACTTGTAATAGTTCTTGTAGGCTCGACTACGCGGTACGGCTGCCCATTACCAAGCCTCGTTTTGCCATAATCAAGACAGAGGCCCGACTTCCTCGGTTTCTTCTTTGCCCCTATGACTACTGGTTTTCCATTAGCTCCAATCAAAGAAGTTTCTTGAGCTGAAGCGGTCGAACCCAGAACGAGCGACAAGGACAAAACTGAAACTGCAAAAATGGAGGTTACAATAACGGCAAAGCCAATTTTCATAGCAAACCTCATATAACAAAGTGGATTAAGTCGAACGCTTTCAGGCTAGGTGAATGGCAGAGACGAGACAACAGTTATAGTTTTGCTCTCCTTTCTCCTCTTCTCTCCTACCTAGCGGGGCTTCGGCTCAACTAATTCATTGCGGATAGAACGAACGGCAGGTCCGTCCGGCAGAGCAGATATTGCCTCATAGGTTTCACCTGCAATAACCCGCTCTTCTAAGCCGTGATTTTGCCGCTGGGGTCTCTAAATGCCGGTATCGGCCACCTGAGTACCTACGGCAGTCCAAAGCGTGCCCAGCGGCGATTACAGCGGCCCCTATGTCCTGGCCGTCGGCATAGCACACCCCAACCCATCGGTCGTGCGTACGTTCACCGTTCAAATCGCATGAAATGGATTTGCCGCGCAGATAGTTCACCATCCAGCGCTTTGCGTCCTGACCTGACCTTGTCCCGAGTTCGGGGGCATCGACACCGTTCAGTCGAACCGGAGTTCCGTCAACAACAATCGTGTCAGCATCACGCACATGCAGGCTGGCGGCATAGGCAGAAGGCGCAAGAAGGATCAAAAGCAAAAGTAAGCGTTTCATTCCGACGATATAGGCAATCCGCGCAAACTCTTCACCCCTATCCAGCGCAATGGAAAGCCAGCGTTGTTTTCAGGGGGGAATCACCGTTCACACCGAGGCGCAAAGATACCTCAGATTGAATCAAATGTTCACGTCACGTTCTTGCCTAAATAGAGGTAATATGATACCTTCTAATAAAGAAACCGAGGCAGGCAAGGCAGAGCAGATGAGCGTGGAAATCCGAGAGATTATTGCCAAACAGGTTCAGGCCGAGCGGGAAATCGCGGCGCTGCACCAATGGGTACTGGACGGGCAAAAAGACCCGCTGACACCCGACCTGAAAGTAAGGTGGCTGAGCATGGTTGCAGAGCACGACGGTGTTGCTGCGGCTGCCCTCACAATGGACAAACTGGCGACGCAGCCAATGCCGGAGGTAATTCAATGAGCAGAATGGACCATTCAATAATCTTGGGTGCGCGACAGCCAAACCTGGTCAACGCCTTCGCACAGGGACAGGCATTGCGCGCTCAGTCGGACCAACTAGCAAGCCAGAACGCATTGCGGAACCTGTACCAGACGCAAGGCGCGAATATCTTTGCCGGGGATAAGAACGCCCTGAATTCCTTGGCGCAGATTGACCCGACGCAGGCGCTTGCCATTCAAGGCCAGCATCAGGTTCAGCAAGAACGTAGCCAAAAAATGGCTTATGACCGTCAGGCGATGGAATTGAGAGTTCGTGAGCAGCTTGCGCAGATGGATGAAGCAGAGGCACAGCAGGAACTCACCAGAATCCGCCAAGGTATAACGCAGGCTATAGCGCTCCACGCGAAAGGTGACTTGCAAGGTGTGAACGCAATTCTGGAACGTGTTGGTGAGACTCCGATGCAAAGCCTGGACGAGTTCCCAGAGCGTGTCATCAAGTACGGTGATGCCGCAGAGGTTATCGAAGATTTTCTAAAGCCGCAGGATCAGAATTTTGACAACTTCAGGGTGGTCGGAAATCAGCTCTACGACCTTAGCGCAGAAGGTGGGCCCTCGGTTGTGGGTAGCAGTCAGCAGACGCCGGGTTTCAGCGTTACGACGTCTGACGGGACCGTTGTGCAGCACGGCTGGCAAGGCAATACGCCTCCGGGTCAGAACCCAGACTTGACGGGTACCCCGCGCAACCCCGGCCAGTTGGGTAAGGAACTGTCCAAGAAGGATGCCGCAGCCCTTGAAGAAATCAATGCCGCAGGGCGCACGGCAACTGACCTCGAAAGCCTTGCAACCCAGCTTGAAACCGTATCGCCAAAAGTTGGCTACACCGGCCCTGGTGGCGAAGCTTACGGGTTCGTTGACGATATTGTGGGCTTCCTCCCCGGTGACAGCGGCTCACGTGGCGCGTTCAAATCACTGGCGATGGAAGCGCAGCTTACGTTCACGGAAAAGACCAAGGGCGCAATCACGGATCGGGAAATGGGCATGTTCCGCGCAGCGGTTCCGAACCTCAGCCAGACCCCCGAAGGGAACGCCGCAATTTCTCAGGTTATGAAGGCCGCAGCCGCACGGGCGCAATCCCGTGCCGCGTTCTTCGAGAACTGGGCGCGCAAGCATGGCAGCCTCGAAGGTGCGCAGGAGGTGTGGTCGGACTACATGCGTGATAACCCCCTCATCTCGGAAAAGGGCAACGGCATCAAGGCAAACCCCGAGGGCGACTGGCAGAGCTATCTAAGCCGCCAACCCGCCATGAGCTACACGCCTGAGGCAATTCTTCAGATGGACCTCAACCAGCTCAGCCAAGTGCCTGTTGAGAAGATGACAGGCCCGCAACTTGACGCCCTGGAGCGTCGGTTTCAGGAGTTGGGTCAATGAACGGGGATATTCAGCAGCGCATCGCTGACCGCCGCGCAGAACTGGCCCAGCAGGGCAATCTGGCGGGAATGCAGGACCGCATTGCCAAGCGCAGGCAGCAACTATCCGGCGAGGTTGTCGCCACCACCGACGATGGCGGGCAGGTGTTCAAACTTGAGGACGGTTCCCTGTCCTTCAAGTCACCGGGATATGCCACAAATGACCAAGAGCGGATCGCAGAAATCATGCAAGGCGCAAAGTCCGTGGATCTGGTGCAGCGCGATGTTGACCAGCAACGGATATCAGAAAACCCAATCGCCGCCCGCGCTCAGGAGTTTATTCAAGGCACCCCGCTCGTTGGTGAATGGGCAGACGAGGCTGTTGGTTTGGTCAGCCCGCAGGCCGCAGAGAACATGCGCCTGACGTCTGATGCGATGGAGCGCCAACACCCCGGCCAATCCGCAGCCCTGAACGTCACAGGCGGAATTGCAACCGCACTTCCACTGGCTGTTGGAGCAGGTGGCGCAAAGGCCGCAGATTACGTAGCCAAGGGGGCCAACTGGCTTACACGCGGCGTACGGGCTGGCACGGTTGCCGCCCCAGCCGGTGCCGTCGAAGGTGCAGCAAGTTTTGCCGGTCGCGCCGATGACGATAATCGCCTGACCGAGGGTGCAAAAGGTGCCGGGATAGGTGGAACGCTTGCAACGTTCCTTGGCCCTGTTGCCACGTGGGCGGGCGAAAGTGCCGTCCATGTCGCCAAGCGCATCAAGAAACTGGACGTGCGCACAATTGCGGAAGAACTTGGCATTTCTCCGGCAGCGGCCCGGATCGTCAAGCAGGGCATCGTCAGCGACAATCTGGACGAGGCTCAGGTCCGCTTGGCTCAACTGGGTGAGGACGCGTTGTTAGCCGATGCAGGACCGTCTACAGGCGCTCTACTGGACGCTGCGGCCACGACGGGCGGAAAAGCCCTGAACGCCGCCAGAAACGCCGCAGACGGGCGGGCGGCACGTGTTGGCAAGCGACTGCCCGGTGTTCTTGACGGTGTGTTTGGTGAACCCAAGGGCATCAAGACCGCTGCAAAGGAAATCTCGCAGGGAACTGCCTCAGCAAGGCAGAGTGCCTACAAAGCGGCTTATGCCAGTCCCATTGATTATTCCGGCACGACGGGGCGACGTATTGAAGAAACCCTGTCGCGTATACCGCCCAATTCATTGAAAGCAGCGATAGGCGAGGCAAATGAAGCGATGATTGCAGCGGGTCAGCGCAATCAGCAAATCATGGCCCAGATTGCAGATGATGGCAGCGTGACGTTCCGGGAAATGCCCAACGTTCAGCAGTTGGACGAAATCAAGAAAGCACTCGACGGCATTGCCAGGGAGTCGGTTGACCAGTTCGGCAGGCTCACGGCAGCGGGCCTGAGAGCGCGTAAACTGGCCACAGAGCTACGGGAGGCCACAAAACAGGCTGTACCGCTCTACGGGCGCGCTCTGCGCCTCGGTGGCGATAAGGTTCAGCAGGACGAAGGCTTGGCACTTGGCAAGAACCTCCTGTTCAAGGGAACCACGGTGGAAGACGTCAAAGCCTTCCTGAACCAAGGTGTCTCCAATGATGCTCGTCAGGCCGTCAGACAGGGCGTGAGAGAGAGCATCGAGCAGAACATGTCCAATGTCCGGCGCACTATCACAGAACCCAACACGGACGCCCGAGAGGCCATGCAGCTGGTCAAGGAAATGTCGAGCCGCGCCAATATCCAGAAACTGCGCCTTGTTCTCGGAGGCCCCCGTGCGGATCGGCTGTTGAACGAGCTGGACCGCTCGGCAACCGCGCTGGAACTCAGGGCGGCAGTCGCGCAGAACTCCAAGACGGCAATTCGCCAGTCCATTCAGGAACAGGTGGCAGACGAAACCGCCCCCGGCCTTGCGCGCCGCACTGCTGGCAACATGGGCAACCCGCTGGATGCGGCCCGCGAAGTAACGCAATCAATCGCCGCAATTGATCCGCGTTCGATGTCAGCCCGAGAGCGTGGCATGTTTGCGGAAATCGCAAAGGCACTGACAGGCATCAAGGGAAAGGACGCACAGGACGCGCTCAAGGCCGTCAGGGGCGCATTAAATTGCCAGCCCCTCAAAGACGCTCAGGCGCGGCTGATAGGCCGTGTGGTGGCTGGTACTACTGCTCTAGGGCTTTATCAGAGCGCCAAGCAGCCCCTAGCACACACACAGTCCCGCTGATGCAGGCTATGAAAAACGGGATGAAGCCGAACTGATGGTAAATCTGCATGTATCCCCAGCCCACGGCAAAGACCGTAATCGGGGCGCAAAGCAGAATGAGAACAATGGCAAGGGCGATAATCAATCTACGCATGTCACCAAGGTAGGCACTCGCGCACCCGCAGTCCAGATAGGAGGCACCACATGACTAGCGAAACCAAAATCTGCGGAGCCAAGACCAAGGATGGCGTATGTATGTCAGCCCCTGTTGAGGGCAAGACCCGCTGTCGTATTCATGGCGGGCTTTCGACCGGAGCAAAGACAGCCGAGGGCCGGAGGCGCATATCAGAAGCAAACGTTGCACATTGGGCAGAGCGCAATCGTCTGATTGAACTGGCGCGGTCACTTGAGCAGGCGGCACGCTAAGGTTTTTTGCTCAGTTTGCGTGCCTATTTTTCTCCTGATTGCCGTAAACCTCTCGCCAAAAAGAACATTGCGTGCTGAGCGAAAACTGAGGAATGAGCGAAACCCTTAGCCGCGTCCTGAGTTCTGTTGTGTCTCCAGTTTCAATTCGCTGCCATCATAAGACAGTGATACCCGAGTTGCGTTCAAATCATTGAGAATGCGCGTTGAACTGACACAAACACCAACCAAAGTGCAGAAACTCCGCAGGCAAATACCTTCGTCCAATACGCAGCGTGCCTAACTTTATAAAAAAAACAAGTTCTGTCATACGACAAGCTAGCTTCTCCTGCTTTTTCTATAGTTTTGAGCATTTTCACGTTCTGCTGAATTGCTGCCAGATACTGCAACAGGTCAGCTGTGAGCGCCAAAATCGCAACTGCGACAGGACCGGCGACTAGGTAAGGTTCTAGGAAGGGTTCACCTTCCTTTTTGGCGCCTTCAATGATGTATGCCAACGAGGTAGCCAGCACACCGACTGATATTGTCCATACTCGATTTGATATTCGCTCCGTTAATGAATCAAGGTTCTCAATCACATCCTCTTTTGTCGGCATCCTTTACTTCGTCTCCATACAAACGGTTAATACCAATCACGCCAAAGAGACAATTCAATGCAAGGCACGCTTGTGCAACATCATTCAGATGACAATTTTGGCCCGCCCCAATCAGTCGTTTCCACTGTGGGATCCACAGTCGGCTCTCCTCCTTCTAGGCAAGCCGAGACGGTTAACCCCAAAATCAGAATCCAAGCAATTTTCAACGGTCTCTTCATGGCAAGACTCTCGCTTCGAAGGTCACGATTTACACCAAGGGTTTTTTCTCAATACGATTATCGAAATTTAGCCACCTCATCGAACAGTAGACAACTTTAATTTCACTTATCCGTTCATTCTGACGCATTTCTTTCCCGGACCAGGGAACGGCTGTCCGTCCAGAAAAGCGTACTGGGTTGCGTACAAAGGGGATCTTAAGACTGCACCCAAATTACTTGTCCAGTTTAAGGCGCTGTCGACCACCTTCGGGGCCCCTTGAGAGGATACTGCAGGTGCAAGAGAGCCATTCATAACCTCTGCAATGGTTGTTGCGAGTACTTGGCATCTCAATATTTCCTGTCGAGTGTCCGTATCATTCAAACTGGTTGATTTTAGGTCCTGCTGGAAACTTCGGGCCCTTCGAAGAAGCGCTCGTGCAAAGTAAATGTTGCAGTCGCGAGTTTCTATGCCACGTGCGTGGCAAATGTCGTGAACTTGACAAAGCGCATCGATATCATCGTAGGGGCGAGCGCGAGTTAAGTCTTTTTCTCGCCGACTGACAAGCTGTTCTCCGGAAAGGGTTTTTGGGTAAGAAAGTGGGGGGTGGTACGCTCCGCAATAGCATCCATATTTGAACTGAGCGGAAGCCTTCGCAACTGATGGGTTGGCGCATGGCCTATCCATTTTGGCGCTTTCCACAAAACGCTGTGCGCCCCCCCAAACAGAACTTGAAGAAGCCCTATCAATGTACTTTTCTATTCCACCTTGGGGTTCCTCCGTGTCCGGTGTTGCCGAACATGATGCTATTGCAAAAATAACAGTCATTAGGGTGAAAAATTGTCCCAAGTGTAACTTGGAAAATCTTTGCGTGAAAACAAACTGGTACAAGAAACGACGTGCCCCCAAATATGTTATTAGAAAAATTCGGAAATTAGAAATGCCCCCACGCAATAGGCATAACATAATAAGCCACAATCATGCAAAATAATGTGAGCTCCAAGTCAAATTTGAATGCATGCGTTACCATGCGCATGTGCGTTATGTTCGATATCCAAAAAGTGACGCGCTTACTACAAGCGCGCCCAGTCCACAGGGAGAAAATGAAAAAACTCGCGCTCTAAACTAAACATGAGCGCAAACTCGTCAATGTCCCCACTATTGCCGGGCGTGGTGAGAGAGTCAGTGACGCTGTTCACACATCCTCGGTGGCATTTATGTTCTGAGGAACAAAGGGCGGAAGACCTAGAGAGCAAAGCGTTTGTTTCGAAGGTAATGGTCCCGCTAGAGCGATGAACAAGCAAAAGTTTCCCAGTTGGGTTTAGTTTTGGTCTTCTGTATTAGGCGCGAGCGTGATTCTGCGGGAAATAATCGACAACCAGTCCGGCCTTTCTTCGAACTGCATTTGTAAGCTTAATTCCCCTTCTTTCTTCACCTCTGGAAGTGGAATAGGAAGCAAAATAGGAACCGGTCCGCTACCTTCATTGACCAATTCTCCTTCGGTAAAGGAGACTTCTTTGCCGTTTAAATTCGCTGTAATTTTTAGTTTGAACTTACCAGTTGCGTCCTCTGGCATGTTTAGGATCAAGTAGGCATGTAGGAGTAATGACGCAGGAAAACTCTGCACCATTATCCCCCCCGAATACACCCCAATCAAGATGTCCTTGCCGTTAACTTCAGTGCGTACAGTGTCGCATATTAGCGCCGTCTCAACACGCGGTGGTTCAACTTTAGCCATGGGAACTCATCTCAAACCTTGATTTGGGCTTAGATGTTCTGCTTTCGCACGGAGTGTTGTTTTTGTTGGATACTTCAAACATCGCCTCTGGTTTTGACCCTGCAACGGTTGCAACATTGTGTGAAGGTTCTGAGACTTTCTTAGCAGAAAACTCGGGCTCCCAGCCCAATGCCCAAAGAAACTCACCGACACTTCGAAGAGTAAGGTTTGAATGACCTCGAAGTAGGCGACTCACTGATGACTTATGTACCCCAAGCTTGTCAGCAATCTCTTGCTGCGAAATGCCTGAAATCTCTTTTTCTTCAGCAGCAGCTCGCAAGGTTTCTCGAAGCACAAGCGATATCATGTTGTTGCCAGCCCGTTCCTTTGGGTTGGTTCTAAATTTGAAAGACATCTTCATATCCTCCTTCTGTGTACTTCGGTTCGTCTAGTTCAATTCGATTGCGATGAAATTCTGTTTCGTTTCGGAGCCCATTATAAGCTCCTCTATTTTTTTTGATCCAATTCGCATCAACCGCGCGATAAAGGATGTAGAAATCGGGTCGCCAGAACCAACCAAACGCTCTAACATCCGCAGTCTTAAGTTCCCAGACCCCCTTGTCCTGCGGGTCAAGCCAGTGAGACTTCCAGTCGGCATCAAACGGCTTTCCCATGAGGAATCTTCGCAACAGGTCATCGACTTGGCCAGTTGGATCCATTCGACCTGATGCACCTTTCCAAGGTCGAATCTTTGGCAATTCATCGTTGTACCAATCGTTAAACCCTGGAAAAGCAAAGAGTTGTCTGATCGGTAGTTCATGTGCTTCCAATGCTTCGGCAAGGTCTAAAAGAAAGCCTTTTGTCGCAAGTTGCTGTGGTGTTGCCATTTATGTCAACTCAAATATCACTTCAAGCGGTTAATACAAGGTAATAGAAAGCGCGATTATCACACATTTTGTTGATACCAGCACACCTCCAGGGATTCCGCAATCAGACACGCGACGGCATTTCCAGCTTAAAGCCGGGATCACCAGTTTCGTCTATGAACACCAGCAATCAGGAAACCTCTGTGCCCTGCATAAGGGTCAAAAACCCGTGGCAATCCTCTGGCGTGGCTCCCTAGTTGACCTTAGGCTGACCTGCATCGTTTTTGAGCCCCAGCCGCAAGTTCCCCTTCAGAGGGGAACATCAGCCTCGCTGACTTAAAGGGGCCAAAGAATGGGCGCATCCAGCAGCGGATTGCAAATCCGGTTACTAAGTATTCAACCTACTATGTGCGGCGCGCCACACCTCATCAACTTGGCGCGTATCATCTGCTGCACTATCGGCATAAGATAATTGATCCGCATAAGCGTTGAGGTCGTGAATATCGTACAGCCTGTTCGCACCAGATACCCTGACGGGAATACCCAATGTTCGAAGCTTCGATGCAGAGACGCCAAGGTAGTGAGCTGCCGCTTTGGCTTGCATCAAGCGCGGTGGAAACTGGTATGTCACTTATTGGTCGCCCTTCTTAACCAAAGCCACGCCCGGTGCCTTTGCTGCGTCCGCTTCACTCAAGAATTGAACGCCCTCGGCCTCGAGAGCTTTTTGAATTCGTTCTGCCGTTGAGAGCTGGATGCCGCCCCTTTCCGTCTCAAAGCGGGTGATGGTGGCTGGCGCAGTTTCCGCCATTTCTGCCAATTCACGGACTCCAATCCTCAACGCGGCGCGCGCCATTCTAAGCTGCTCTGGGGTCATTATTATATCCCTGACACAAAAAGTTATAACACAGTGTTGACATAAGTAGGTCAACGCACTAAATACTTATCACAAGGACATAAGAAGGCAACGCAGAGATACAAGTAAGGGTTTCCGCCATGTATGACCGCCAGAACATCATGAACCGCGCTTGGGCCATTATGGCAGGACGCAAGTTTCACCGGGTAATCTGGCGCAACGCAATGTGGCAGGCATGGGACGAAGCTAAGGAGGCTGTGCGCCGCGCAAGCATGACCGAAGCGGACCATATCCGCGAAGCCATGAACCTGCTGCAAAACAAGGATACATGGACGCAGGCCGACTATCGCAAGAATGACGAACTGGCGGCAGCTTTGCGCGTCGCTGAGGACCACGAGGCCAAGGCAAAGGACTATGCGGAAAAGCGCGACCTGATTGCCAAGGCAAGAGGCCGGTTCGTTTCTATCACATTCACCAAGAAGGACGGAACCGAGCGCACAATGCGCGTTCAGCCCGCCACCCTACGCCAACACGTCAAAGGCGATGCAGCGTCAGAAGCAGTCCGCTCGGCCATCGAGACCCGCGCTCGTCGCCACCCACACCTCCTGCCCGTCTGGGATTCAGAGGCACAGGCCCCGCGCTCTGTGAACCTCGCAACCGTGTCCCGGATCGCCGCAGACGGGCACGTTCACACCTTCAACCAATAAGAGGAGCCACCATGATTAATCGCCGTAAACTCGTCCAATCTGCCCCGTTCGCTGCCTTGGCTGCTGGCGCTGTTATGCAGACCGAGACGCCCGACCCTCACGCGAGTTGGATTACAGAACACAAGGCCCTGATCCAGCGCATGTATGCACCGGACACCCCGGACGTTGAAATGAGCAACCCCGACTGGATTCGCAGCCAGGAACTGGAAGAGCTGATTAGCGTTACACCGGCCAAGACGCCCAAAGGTGCAGCTGCGCAGTTGGAGTTCGCACTTAGCGAAGAGGCAAACTTTGACCTCATCGGCGGTATTTTCAAGGACTTGGATGCTCAAGCCCTGAGAAACGTACTGACCACACTTCAGTCCTTAGCTTGAGAGGAAAGCACATGACACAGGTACATCGCCGCACGCTGCTGAAATCTAGTGTTCCGGTTCTCATGGGGGCAATCGCAACCGGAGCTATTGCCAGCGAGCTTGCCTGTAAAGAAACCAAAATTCAGAGCCTCTACGTCAATTGGGAGAAGTTCGGCAATCGATATGGCAACCTGATTAGCGAAAGCGACGCCTTGTTTGCCCGCCTGACTGCCGAGGGCAACCCGGATGCCGAGGCATTGACTGATGAGCACTATTCTAAGTTTGTCGATCCTGCCTGTGATGAATTCCTAAGGGTTGAGGTCCGAATAATGAGAACCCCGGCACAGGACTTCAAAGACCTTGCCATCAAGGCCCGTATCTCGGCGCGGGTAGATGGCACGATTGACGATGAATATAACAGGCTGATCCGGGAAGACGCGGAACGGCTGCTGGGCAAAGTAGATATCTAACCAGTCCCGCCACACCTACTGAGAGACCGCCCCGTCAAACGGGCGGTTTTTCACTGAAAGCAGTGAATGCGCTACTTGAGCGTCCCGTTAGCCATTACACGCACAGCCAGCCCCTTTGTGGCAGGTGTAATTCCTATTGATGCAGCTATTCCCGCAAGCCTTGCCTTTTCGGCACACCTTGCAACACGCGGCGTTGTAGACCTTCCCGTCTTGCTTGCTGGTCAAAAGGTTCCAGAAGGTTTCAGTGGCTAGTGTCGTTTTGCCTGGTTCTTTGTGCTGATTCTGAGCAAATGCAACTGCGGATGAAAGGACAAGAGCAAACAGGCAGAGTAAAATAAGGTGCTTCACAAACATTCTCCGTTAACAATGTGTTAACTTTTGCATAGCGATGAAGAGTTTGGAAAAGGCATTATTGAGGCATCTTTTCAGCGCAAACGAATCCAGCATCGTTTCGAGTTTAATGCGGGATCAACTGCTTCACCGCCATTTTCGTTTGGGGATGGGGCCGGTAAGTCCAAAAGCAGCAGATGGCTAGTTGCGCGCGCTTCCAGTTGCATCAAATTTTAAATGTTGGTCGAAATGTTGGGTATCTAGAGGCGCACCAGTGCAAAACTATTTATTTTAAGTATCTTGCAATGAGGTGGTGGTAGCGGAGGAGGGACTTGAACCCCCGACACGCGGATTATGATTCCGCTGCTCTAACCAACTGAGCTACTCCGCCGTGAGTGAGAGGCGATGTAAGCGAGGGGCCGGGGAGGGTCAAGAGGGAAATCGCCCTAACCGGGGAATTCTTTCACGGGCTCTTTCACCGGGTCCTGCAAGGGCGTCTGACGGAATATCGTGGTGTCCACCGTTCTGCGGATAAACGCGGCGCATATCTCCGGTTCTGTGATCAGGATCATATGACCCAGACCGTCGAGCTCTTCATAGCTCAGACCATATTTGACCATCGGCGGTCCGTGAAGGGCAGGGGACAGAAGTGCGTCCTGACGGCCATACAATATCCCACCGGGGACCGATAGCTCAGGATATCTGGCCACCAGCGCATCGCAACTGGCATCCAACCCGATAACGTCCTGCGAGGCCGTGACAAAGGCCGACGGGCGCAGCCCGAGCGCACCACCCGCACGGTCCAGAAAGTCATTTGGAGGGGTTTCAGGGTCAAATGCCACGCCCAGACTGTGCGGCGCTGTTTTTGAGGCCATGGGCACTGCAATCGTGTTGGCAATCAGACTGCGCAGCCATTTGGTCCGAATCTCGAGCGGTTTGAAGATCACCGGTGTTTCAGGCAGCCTGTGCGTTAGTGGTGCTAACAGAGCGAGGCTGGATACCCGCTCGGGGTAATCCAAAGCCAGTGCCAGCGACACCGCACCGCCCAGTGAATGCCCGACCAGCACGGCCTGATTCACGCCTTTGGTTTCAAGAAACTCAGCTATCATCGCGGCCTGCTGCGGCAATTGTGCGAGTTCTGCTGTATCCCGGGTTGAATATCCGCAACCGGGGCGATCCAGCGCGATGACGTGGAAATCCTCGGCCAGTTGATCTGCCAACGCGTAGGTAAAATGCTGTAACTGCCCAGCCAGACCATGAATCAGGATAACCGTCTGCGCGTCCGGATTGACCTTTTCCACATAGTGGATGCTACCGCCCTGCACGGGCACGATCTGGCCCATCTGCGGCACGGTTTCTAGCCCCTGACGGGTTATACGCCGGGTCCACAGGGCCATGGTCAGAAGAAAGACGGCAAAGGCCGCAACCAGGCTAAGAAAAATTGTCATCTAGCTGTCTCCGGTCCTAATAGGGATGTATTGCTCCAATCCCGATTGTGACATGCGTTTCTGAAATTCGGCAACTGTTCCGGGCCAAAGCGTCGTGTTTTGCCCATCCGCATCAATGTACCAGGATGTGCAGCCTCCGGTCTGCCAGACACTGTCCGCGTGGCGGTCCTGCATTTCCTGTGTAAAGGCCGCCTGTTTCGCCGCATCGGGGGTGATCACCGACAGTTCCTTGTGCTGCATCTCGCTCAGAACCCGACCGATATGCCCGACCTGGGCTTCGATCATCAACACGACCGAATTATGCCCAAGCCCGGTATGAGGCCCCAGAAGGATGAAAAAGTTGGGAAAACCGGCTATCGCCGTGCCCAGATGAGCAGACATCCCGTTTGTCCAGGCCGACCGCAGCGTTAGCCCATCTGTGCCAGTAATATCCAACCTCTCTACGACATTGGTGACCTGAAACCCGGTGCCCCAGATCAGCGCGTCTGCCTCTGCCCTGGTGCCATCTGACGCGAGGATGCTGTTGCCATCGATACTGGCAACGCCGTGCGGAATGACGCTGACATTGTCGCGGGCCAGCGCCGGGTACCAGTCATTTGAACTGAGAATGCGTTTGCACCCAATTCGATAGTCCGGGGTCAGAATGCGCCGTTCTTCTGGGTCGGCAATCGCGCCTTCCAACGATTTTCGCCACATCTTCAGAGCAAAGTTCATCGCGCGTTCCTCGCCCCTGAACACGCGGTGACGAAACTCGAAGAACATGAAAATCAGTTTGCGCCGGATGCGCGGAAGCAGGGGAAGGTAGGCATATAGTTTGCGCACCCAAGGCGCGATCGGGCCGTCAGGGCGCGGCATGACGTAAGGCGCGCTGCGCTGAAAAACGGTGACGTGGCCCGCAACCTTGGCAATCTCGGGCACGAACTGAACGGCTGACGCCCCGGTGCCGACAACAGCCACATGCTTTCCGGTCAGATCGACGGTGTGATCCCATTCGGCCGAATGAAAACAGGGGCCGGGAAAACTGCCCGCGCCGGGAATATCCGGAATGCTGGGATGATGCAGTGCGCCGATGGCCGAGACCAGAAACCGGGCCGACCAGAACTGGCCATCCATGGTTTCGACCTGCCAAAGCGTGCCATCCCATTTCGCCGATTTCAGCGCCTGCCCAAAGTGGCAAAGATCATACAACCCTTCCTGATGCGCGACATCTTGCAGATATTCCTGTATCTCTGCGCCACCGGCATAGGCGCGGCTCCAGTGCGGATTTGGGTGGGTCGCCATGGAATACAGATGCGAAGGCACATCGCAGGCGACGCCAGGATAGGTGTTCTCGCGCCACGTGCCACCGATATCTTCGGCCTTTTCCAGAATGGCGATATCTTTGATGCCACGTTTGCGCGCCTCAAGCGCCATCGTCAGCCCCGAGAACCCGGCACCGATGATCAGCATCTCTGTCGTGTGGTGCATTGAAGCGCCCCTCCTGAAACAACTTTATGGATATCTGTTGCAGATGTCTGCACGTGATTGGCAGTGAAGTAGGTCACACAAGGTAAAATGACTGAACGACCTTACGTGAACAGACATGGCGAAAAACCGTCATCAGGGCGGTGTCGCTTCCTGCAAACACATATCGCAATCAGAGAGGTGAACGGCGCGTAATTCCGTCAGTCTGATTCAAAACAGGAGGATTGCCCCTTGTCGACCCGTACTCTTACACGCGCTGGTGGGCGTTCCGCGCGCCGCGCTCTTCGCACCGCGCCGAATTTTGACATGCTGCCGGGGCTGACACGCGGCATCCCGCATTGCGAAGTTATGGACGGAAGTCAGGTTGAGCTTATCGACAAGGCCGCCATGGATATTCTGGAGAATGTCGGTGTCCAGTTCCGCGACCCAACCGCAGTGGAAGACTGGAAGAAAGCGGGCGCGAAGGTTGACGGAGAGCTGGTCTTTCTGGATCGCAACATGGTGCACGAGCTGATCGCGACCATTCCGGCGCAATTCACCTATCACGCGCGCGATCCGCAAAAGAACCTCGCTCTCGGCGGCAAGCACTCGATCTTCGTGCCGATGACCGGCGCGCCGTTTCTTCGTGATCTTGACGACGTGCGCCGGAACCCGACGCTGGACGATCTGGCGATGTTTCACAAACTGTCGCACATGATGCCCGCACTGCACAGTTCGGCCCATCATATCGTCGAACCTTACGATCACCCGATCAGCCAGCGGCACTTGCGCATCACTTTTTCGTCGATGAAATACTCCGACAAGACCTTCATGGGTATGACCACCTCGCCCAGGAATGCCGAAGACGTGATGGACATGTGCGACATCCTGTTCGGCGAAGGTTTCATCGATGACCACCCGGTTACAACAGGCAACTGCAACGGCAACAGCCCATTGGTCTGGGATGAAACCATGCTGGGTGCAATGCGTGCCTTCTGCCGCCGGAACCAGCCGGTCTTGTGCTCGCCCTTCGTTCTGGGCGGTGCCAATACGCCCGCATCGGTACCCGCAACCGTGGCACAGCTGACCGCCGAGGCGCTTTCGGCGCTGGCCTATACGCAGGTGATCCGCAAGGGCTGTCCGGCGATCTGGGGGCACTACCTGTCAACCGTTTCGATGAAATCCGGTGCACCGATGGCAGGGACGCCTGAAATCAGTCTGATGAATTTCATGATTGGTCAGATGGCGCGTTTTTACGATGTGCCATGGCGCACTTCGAACACGCTGGGCGGGGCCAAGACGTTTGACGCGCAGGCCGGGTACGAATCCGCGACAACTCTGGGCGCTGTTCTGCATGCAGGGGCCCATTACATCTGGCATTCGGCAGGCTGGAACGAGGCGGGGATGCATTGTTCGGTCGCAAAGTTTGTGGTGGACGCGGAACAATGCGCGATGGCCTATCGGATGGCGGAAGGTCCTAAATGGCACGATTTCGATCAGGCGTTGGCGGCGGTTTCTGATGTGGGTCCCGGCGGACACTATCTGGGTCATCCGCACACGCAGGACAATTTCCAGACTGCGTTCTTCATGCCGGAACTGTTCGACAACAACTCCATCGAACAGTGGGTGGCGGAAGGTGAAGTTGAAATCACCGAACGCGCTCTGAAATACGCGAGGAAGCTTTTAGCCGAGTATCAGGAACCAAAGCTGGACGAGGCCAAGAACGACGCCCTTCTGGACTATGTCGCCCGCCGTGAGAGAGAAATTCCGGCAGCAGATGAGCTAAACCAGACATACTGATGCAAACTCCCCGTGCTGGCCTGCCCGAAACACCGGGCGGGTTCTTTTTCGTTCAAGACCAAGAGACCAAAATGAAGATCGCCGAATTGCACATCTACAGCCACGACCTGTCGGTCAAAAACGGACCCTACACCATGGCCAATGCACAGGTCTGGTCCTTGGATACCACGCTGGTGAAAGTTGTGGCGGACAACGGTCTGGTTGGCTGGGGGGAAACCTGCCCAGTTGGGCCAACATATGCCGAGGCGCACGCAGCAGGTGCCCGCGCAGCGCTTGCCGAAATGGCCCCTGGCTTGATCGGGGTCGAGGTGCTGCCCCTGTCCCTGCATCGCCGGATGGATAGGCTGCTGAACGGGCATGCCTATGCTAAGGCGGCCATCGATATCGCGGTGCATGACCTGCTGGGCAAGCATCTGGGCGTTCCGGTCTGTGACCTGCTGGGCGGTGCGACCACGAACAAGGTACCATCCTACTACGCCACTGGCGTCGGCGCGCCCGATGACATTGCCCGGCTGGCAGGCGAAAAGCTGGCAGAAGGCTACCCCCGTCTGCAGATCAAAGTTGGGGGTCGCCCGGTCGAGATCGACATCGAAACCATCCGAAAAGTCTGGGATGTGGTCAAAGGATCAGGCATGCGACTTGCCGTCGACGGCAACCGGGGCTGGACCACGCGCGACGCCCTGCGTGTTAGCCGCGAATGCCCCGAAATCCCGTTCATCATGGAACAGCCCTGCAACACCATCGAAGACTTGCAGAAGATCCGGCCTCAGGTCGCACACGGTATATACATGGATGAAAACAGCACCAGCTTGAACATCGTGATTTCGGCAGCGGGCACCGGTTTGGTCGATGGGTTCGGCATGAAGGTCACCCGCATCGGCGGTCTGCATCCGATGCGCGCTTTCCGCGACATCTGCGAGGCGCGCAACCTGCCACACACCTGCGATGACAGCTGGGGAGGAGACATCATCGCTGCCGCCAGTACTCATATCGGTGCCACCGTTCGGCCCGACCTGCTGGAAGGTGTCTGGCTGGCTGCGCCTTATATCGAGGGAAACTACGACCCTGAAAACGGCATCCGGATCAAAGGTGGGCATATTGAACTGCCAACCGGGCCGGGGTTGGGCGTGGTTCCTGATGAAGGCCAATTCGGTGCTCCGGTTGCATCATTCTAACAATGGATGACTTTATGAACCTGAATGGAAAATCGGCTCTGGTCACTGGCGCAGCCGGTGGTATCGGGGCGTCAATCGTTCAACGCCTGCGCAAGGCGGGGGCGCGGGTCGCCGTCGCAGACCGGTCGGTCGGTGGCATCGAGGCTGAGGCACATCTGCCCGGCGATTTACTTGATCCCGCCTATTCTGATTGCTTACCTCAGGCTGCGGCTTCGGCGCTGGGTGGGCTCGATATCGTGATCAACAATGCAGGCGTCATCACGCGCGGGTCGGTCACGGAAACGTCTGATGCGGATTGGTCTCTGTCACTGGGGGTCAACGTTGAAGCGCCCTTTCGTATCTGCCGTGCCGCGATTCCAATCATGGCCGAAGCAGGGAGTGGGGCCATCGTCAACACCGCGTCCTGCTGGGGGTTGCGTCCGGGCCCTAACCACGCCGTGTATTGTATGACCAAAGCGGCCATTGCGTCCTTGACCCAGTGCATGGGCATGGACCACGCCCATCAGGGCATTCGCATCAACGCAGTATGCCCGAACGAAGTGAATACTCCGATGCTGCGCTCGGGCTTTGAAAAGCGGGGTTTTGATCCCGATTCCGCGGTGGCTTCTCTGGGCCAAACCGTACCGCTGGGCCGGATCGCCGAACCGGAAGACATCGCCGACGTGATCATGTTCCTTGTCTCGGACGCATCGCGCTATGTTTGCGGTACGTTGGTCGAGGTCAACGGAGGGAAGCCCGTTTCATGAGGCGTTTCGATGGAAAAGTAGCGCTGGTCACCGGCGGGCGTAGCGGCATCGGTCAGGCCATCGCCCGACGTTTGCAAGACGAAGGTGCACAGGTCTTTACCGCCCAACGCGGCGAGGACAGCGAATTCCATGGAATCGCTGCTGATTTCACCAATCCCAACAGCCCCGAGCAGGTGGTCGGCAATGTGATCGCTGAAGCCAAGCGTCTGGACGTGTTGGTCAACAACGCCGGCATGATGCAGGAAGCCTCGGTCGAGGAAATGAGCCATGAGGACTGGCAGCGTATCCTGACGGTCAACCTCACCGCACCGTTCCTGATGATCAAGGCCGCACTGCCCTACTTGCGCAAAACCAAAGGCACCATCGTCAATACCGGATCCATCGAAGGTTTGGGCAGCAATCCCGGCCACGCCGCCTACTGCGCGTCCAAAGCAGGGTTGCACGGCCTGACCCGCGCCGTTGCCGTGGATCACGGGGCCGAAGGCATCCGATGCAATGCGGTTGCGCCGGGATGGGTCGATACCGAGCTGAATGAGGATTTCATTGAATCCATGCCCGACCCGGCTGCATTCCGTCGCGACATTGCCAAAATCCACCCTGTCACCCGGACGGGACGTCCTGAAGAAGTTGCGGCGCTCGTCGCGTTTCTGGCATCAAAGGATGCAGCTTTTGTCACCGGGCAGGTCTATACGGTGGATGGAGGGCGCATGGCGAAGCTCAGCTTGCCTTGACCTCATTCCTTGCCTGACCGCCATTCTTTCCAGATCAGATAGCTGTTTACTCCAAACGAGGCGAACGGCTCGGGTGGCAATCGCGGCAGGTCCGGTTGCGCCAGAAAATGATCTGCAATCTCTGATCCACCTTGCAGTACCAGTTCTGCCACCCCTATTCCCTGCAAGGTGCCTCGAGCGATACCCAGACCGTTCTGACAACAGGCCGAGAACACATCATCCTTCAATTCGCCGAACGCCGCCGATCCGTTGCGGCTGAGGCACAGCATACCGGCCCAGCGGTGCTCCATCTGCACATCTGACAGATGCGGGAAACGTTCCCTGAACTTTCTGTCATGCACCCAGCCTGCATTGCGCAGTCGCATTGGACTGGTTTCGATCGTTGGATGAAAGCTTGAGCAGGTGCGAATCAGGATGCGATCCCCGTAGCTGCCGGAAATGCGCCGTACCGACGTCCCCATTGGGTTCGCAGGCGTCACGGACCAACGCGACTGCCCGCCCATTGTCTTGATCTGCGTGTCGGTCAGCGGCGCTGTGAGCGAGGCATAGAGGCATATGTGCATCAATTGCCGCTGGTAGAACCCAAAGCTTTCCAGATGGCCATTGTTGGCCAGAATGATCCGCCCGGTGCTGACCTTGGCCTTGTTGGTGCTGACCGCCCAGCCTGCGCCTTGTTGTTCAATACGGATGACGGGTGAATGCTCGAATACATTCATCTGCCCGGCCAGACGGGCAGACAGCGCCCGCACATATGCCGCAGGCTGGATCATCACTGTCCCCGGCGCATAAAGCCCCGAGGTATAGTGTGGGCTGCCTGTGATCTCTTGCATCTGCTGCTGATCATAAAGCGTATGCGGCTCGCCCAGTTTGGTCAGGTGCGCGGCAAAGGCGCGGTTATGGGCGTCGCCCGCTTTGGTGGCGGCGGCATTGTATTTGCCGCAAGGGTCGAACATTTCCTGTGGCAGCCCGCAATCGGAGGCCACTTCGGTCGCAAAGGCAATGGCCTTGCGGTTCATCGCAATGGTGGCGCGATCTGCCTCTGATCCCTTGCCCGCGTAGTTATCCGAGGCCAAATCATGGGGCAAGTCGATCAGGAACCCCGAATTCCGGCCTGCCGAGCTCTCCGCGAAGCGATCGGCTTCCAGCAGAACGATTTTCAGCGAAGAATCCAATTGATGCAGCCGCCGTGCCGCGCTGAGCCCGGCAAACCCGCCGCCAACTATTGTGATATCCGCGGTAAGGTTCCGTTCCAGCACCGCCAGAGGTGTTTGGGGCGGCAGAATCGCGTTCCATCCCGACGGACCTGTCTGCCGGGGTAGCCTTTTGGCGTCATGTCGGCTCAACCGACGGCCTCGTCCGCGTCATCGGCCAGATCGATCCAGATGGTTTTCAACTGGGTGTACTGATCATGCGCGTGGATCGAGTTATCACGACCCCCAAAGCCCGATTGCTTGTAACCACCGAAGGGTGTCGTGATGTCACCTTCGCCGAAGCTGTTCACTGTCACGGTGCCTGCGCGGATCATCCGCGCACCTCGAATGGCGCGTTTGACATTGGCCGTGAAGATCGAGGCGCATAAGCCATAGTCGGTGTCGTTCGCGATCTGGATCGCTTCATCGAAGCCCGAGACTTCAATTACCGACAAGACAGGGCCAAAGATTTCCTCGCGCGCCAATGCAGCGTCGTTGCCGGGCACTTCGACCACGGTGGCCTCGACAAACCCGTTGTCTGCCTTGCCACCGATCACCACGTTCTCGGCCTGATCCAGATAGCCACAAACCTTGGTGTAGTGGTCTTCGCTCACCAGTGCGCCCATGCGGGTTTCGGGGTCGAGCGGGTCGCCCGTGTTCCATTGTTTGGCGTGATGCGCGATGCGCTCCAGCAGCTCGGCCTTCACTTTCTTATGCACGATCAGGCGTGACGAGGCCGAGCAGTTTTCACCCATGTTCCAGAATGCGCCATTGACGATATGCGCCGCCACCCTGTCCAGGTTTTCGGCATCGTCCATCACGATGGCTGGGTTCTTGCCGCCCATCTCCAAGACCACCTCTTTGGCGTTGCTTTCCGCCGAATAGGTCAGAAAGCGTTTGCCGGTCACGGTTGAGCCTGTGAAGGATACCATGTCGATATCCATGTGCCGCCCAATGGGTTCGCCCACCTCGGCCCCGCCACCGGGAACGATGTTCAATACACCGCGTGGCAAACCGGCCTCCATCGCCAATTCGGCAAGGCGCAGGGCCGTCAAAGTGGTTTCAATCGCCGGTTTCACAACAACCGAACAGCCTGCCGCCAGTGCTGGCCCTATCTTCCATGCCAGCATCAGCAGCGGAAAGTTCCACGGCAGCACCAGACCGACGACGCCGATTGGCTCGCGCACCACCATGGCGATGTGATCGTCGCTGGCGGGCGAAACCTGATCGTAAATCTTGTCAATCGCCTCGGCGTGCCACTTCAGGCAGTGGATCGTCTCGGGCACATCAACAGTTTCGCAGTCAAAGATCGTCTTGCCGCTGTCGATGCTCTCCATCACGGCCAGTTCACGGGCGTTGCGGGTTATCAGCTTGCACAACCTGATCAATATATCCTTGCGATCAGACGGATGCAGCTTGCTCCAGCGGCCATCGTCAAACGCCTCACGAGCTTTCGCGACCGCAAAATCCACATCCGCTCCATCGCAGGATGCGATATCGGTCAGTTTTTCACCGGTTGCAGGGTTCTCTGTCGCAAAGGTCTGGCCCGAGAACGACGGACGGAATGCGCCGTCGATAAAGGCACCTGTCGGCAGGTTCAGACCTGCGGCGATGGATTTGTATTCGTCCTGTGTCAGCAGATCCATGTTTGTCACCCCTCAGCCACGATGTCAGCGATTGTCTTCCTCAGCACGCGCGTCACCTGTTCCAGCGCGCGCTTGTCATCTTTGTTCAGGCCCTTCAGTGGAGGCCGCATGATACCCGCGTCGATCCCGTTCATGGTGACGCCATGCTTGATGGTCTGGATGAACTTGCCACCCTGTTCCAGCACCCGCATCAGCGGCATCATCGCAGACATGATCCGGCGCCCTTTGGCAAAGTTGCCTTCGATCACGCAGGCCTGATACAATGCCACATGTTCTGCTGGCAGGAAGTTCGAACCGCCGCAGACCCAGAATGGTGCGCCCCAGGCGAAAAACTCCAGTGCCTGATCGTCCATGCCACAGCCCAGCTGGATATGCGGATAATCCCGCGCCAACAGATGCACCCGGTTGATATCGCCCGAGCTTTCCTTGATGCCGCAGAAATTTCGGCTCCGACCTACGCGGTCAAGGAACTCTTCCCCCATCATTGTGCCGGTACGGTGCGGATAGTTGTAAAGCATCACCGGCAGGTCGGCGGCCTTGTCGATGGCCAGCGCGTTCAGCGCGTTTTCGCGATCCGTCGGTACCGAATAGGGCGGGCTGGCCAACAGGATGGCGTCCGCGCCGATGTCGCGCGCGCCCGCGGCCAACGCAATCGAGTCCGAAGTCAGCATCGCGCCCGTGCCAACCACCAAGGGCAACCGCCCTTTCAGGCGCTGATGCGTGAATTTGGCCAGTTCCAGCCGCTCCGCCACGGTCTGGGAATAATTCTCACCCGTGGATCCGCCGGAAATCAGGCCGTGCACACCATTTTCGATCAGGTATTCGATCACGTCGGACAGGGCGTCCCAGTTCACGCTTCCATCGTCGTGATAGGGGGTGACCACAGGGGTATATATCCCTTCAAACTTGAAAATCGGGTTCATTCCGTCCTCATGCGGGTTTCGAAAATGGTGGGATACCCATCGGCACATCCAGCGCGTCAGGCATCACGAACATCCCGATCTGATCCCGGGACAGGTTCCAGTGATCCTCGGCCAGTTTCGCCGCCGCGGCTTCATCGCGTGCCTCGATGGCTGCGATGATCGCGTCATGCTGTTGGCTGGCCAGCGACAGGTTTTCGGACATTTCAACTGTCTGTGGCCGGTAGAACGTCATGCCAATCCGTGCATGATCGATCAGCAGCCGGTTGAATGACGGCAGCAGGTAGACATTGCCGGACATCTCTCCGGTCACGTCATGAAAACGGTTGTTGGCAAGTGCACGATCTTCGGCCGACCCTGAACGAAGGGCAGCTTTGAATGCTTGCTGAGCCGCTTTCAGTTCTTCGATTTGCGCGTTAGTCGCGTTCACTGCCGCCAGACGCAGGATGGCCCCGTAAACCATCGGCGCGGCAAGGAAGAAATCTCGCAGCGTGGTGTAGGACATTTCCGAAACACGGGCGCTGCGGTTTTTCCGTAGATCCAGATAGCCTTCGCCAGCCAGTTGACGAAACACTTCGCGCAGAGGCGTGCGCGACAGGCCGAATTCATCGGACAGATGCGCCTCATCCAGATCGTCACCTGGACGAAGGCGCAGCGTCAGGATGGACATCTTCAGGTGTTCTCTGAGCGCATTTTTGCGCGACTTGGCTTCGTCTTTCATCCTTTGGCCTCACTATGTCCTGTGGCCGCTGCGTTCGAATCGCGGAGGTCACAGTTTTGTATTTCTAAAAAATACAACTTGTATACAAAAAAATCTCGTGCAGCATGGGTGTCTGCAAAATAGACTCACGTTCGGGCGTCGGCCCAGTTTGGAAATGGTCCTGCTCATGCCTCAGACGCAGCACTTCGCCTTCATTCTGGTCGAGGAGTTTTCGCACCTCGCCTTTTCCTGTGCGGTCGAGCCGCTGAGAATCGCCAACCTTGTAAGTGGCGAAGAGCTGTATCGCTGGTCATTTGTATCCGAACAGGGCGAGCAGGCCGTGTCTTCCAATGGGTCCGTCACCCTCGTGCATTCCGGACTTGAGGAACTGTCCAAGTGCGATCAGCTCTTTGTTTTGTCGGGCATTCACATGCGTGACCACGTGACCCGTTCCCTTCTGGCCACACTGCGGCGCGAACGAGCGCGTGGAACGCGGATCGGGGCATTGTGTTCCGGCGCGTGGCTGCTGGCCGAGGCCGGGTTCCTCAACGGTATGCAGGCGGCGATCCATTGGGAATACCACGACGCGTTCATGGAAGCCTTTCCGGATATCAATCTGGTGCGCAGCGTCTTTGTCGCCGACGAAAAACACATTACCGCATCAGGTGGGACCGCGACCGCAGACCTGATGCTGCATCTTATTGAACGCGACCATGGCGAAGAGCTGGCCACCGATGTTGCGGATCAAATGGTCTATAACACTGTGCGTAATGCGACCGCTAAGCAGCGCGTTTCGCTGCAGTCGCGCAATGGAATGCGCAATGCCCATCTGGCAAAGGCGATAGATATTATGCAGGACAGTCTGGAAACCCCAGTTTCACCATCCTTCATTGCAGACAATTTGGGTATCTCCACCCGTCAACTTGAACGGTTGTTTGGCAAATACTTAAACACTTCCCCTAAAAGGTACTTTATGGAAATGCGGCTGGAACGGGCCCGGAAGCTGCTTTTGCAAACCGAGGCGTCGGTCACCGAAGTCGCCGTGGCCTGCGGCTTCGAAAATCCGGGTCATTTCTCTAGGGTATACAGGTCCAGTTTCGGCATCACGCCGCACGCGCAACGCAACAAGATCAACTGAAAAAGATGGGTTGCTGGTTCGCGCTTACCGGCGGGGGTGCCGCGATCTGTTGGCCTCGAACTGGCCTGATCTGGCACCCCCTGATCCTGCCGGGATACCCCCTCGTTAAAAACTGGACTAGTCAACAGACCGGCAGGATTACCCACCAATAAATCTCGATATAGGCATAAGTATATCAAGAACTTGTCATCCAGAGATTTGTTGTGCCCTGTTTCGTTAATCTACCGTTAATTTAAGGCTCAGATTGAGGCTTTGATTGTGGGTAATCTGCAATATCGACATGCGGTCGCCGCAATCTGTTCAACCTGATGGCGTGTCGTGATTTGTGTCAAGCCTCAGAGGTTTCCAAAAGGAATCTGTTTCACGGTTCAAAACAAGTAGTGAACATATCATTGAGGTTTGGTCGACCCACGCTCGGACAACGCGCCTGCTGATCATCTTTGAAGGCAAAAATACGAACGAATCCAATCCAGGTCAGAATCAAGACAGCATTCGACGGGCAACTTGACGGGTTGTGAGGAAACCCAAGTCAAGATTGCGCGCCGTTGGAATATGGCTTTGAGGCCGTAGATTGTACGTATCTGACATGCTGCGCTGACGACACTGATATCCTGTACGACCAGAAGCGATCGGAATCCGTCAGTCCAGATGATAGGACAGAAATCGTTCTGTCCCGCCGGCACTATACCCCCACTGTGCTTTGACACCGAAAACTTCTGAAACGGTTTCCAAAGACAGGGCATGTTCGGGCGGGCCAAGAGAGACCAGCCGCCCTTTTGACAAAACAGCCACCCGGTCACAGGCCATCGCCTGATTCAGATCGTGCAGCGCCATCACTGTCGTCACTTTTAGAATTCGAACACAGTTCAGGATCGACAGTTGGTGATGAATGTCCAGATGGTTGGTCGGTTCGTCCAAAAGCAAGAGTCCCGGTTGCTGAGCCAAAGCGCGTGCGATGTGCAGTCGCTGGCGCTCTCCTCCCGACAATGTCGCCCATTCTCTGTGTGCCATATCGGCCATTTCCACGGTTTGCAGGGCTTTGTCGACTTGCCAGGTGTCCTCGGCGCGCCACGGCCGTAAGGCCGACAGCCAGGGCGTGCGGCCCAGTTCGACCACGGATCGTGCAGTCACGCGTTCGGCCGTATCAGCCTGTTGTTCAACGATGGCAATCCGTTGGGCAATTTGTCTGCGCGACAAATGCGAAACGGGATGACCCGCTATGACGACTTTTCCTGAAACCGGACGTACCAACCCCGCCAGCAGGCGCATCAGCGTTGATTTTCCCGAACCGTTAGGTCCGACCAAAGCAAGTGTTTCGCCGGGCTCCACGACAAAGGATACGTCTGACAGCAAAGTCTTGCCGCGAACGGAATATGTCAGGTTTTGCGCCTCGATCTTCATCGGGCGCTCCTCTGGCCGCGCACCAAAATTACGGCAAAGGCAGGCGCACCGATCAGAGCGGTGACCACCCCAATCGGCAGAACCTGACCCGGGATGATGATGCGCGACACGATATCTGCGCCGATCAGGAAGACCGCTCCGATCAAGGCGGAGGTTGGGATAAGCCTGCGATGCCCCGGTCCCACAAGGAACCGGGCAGCATGAGGGATGACCAGCCCGACAAAGCCAATGGATCCGACGATAGAAACCATGACAGCTGTCGTGAGCGCGGTCGCAAAGATCAGGGTTGCCTGCACCCGACGTACCGATATGCCCAGCGAGGCCGCTGAATCAGAGCCGAAAATAAAGGCGTCCAGTGCTCTGGCGTGAAAGCGGCAAATGAGCCAACCGACAAGGGCCACCGGAATGGCCAGATACACATCCGGCCAGCGCACGCCGCTGAGGTTTCCCATCAGCCAGAACATGATCCCGCGCGCCTGATCGGCATTGGCGGATTTGGCGATGATGAAGGCCGTCAGCGCATTGAACAACTGAGACCCGGCAATTCCCGCCAGGACGATCTGTGCCGTCGCAACCCGTCCGCCCCCTGCGCCAGCGGCTCGGGCCAGCAACGCGACAAAACCAAAAGCCAAAAGCGCGCCATTGAACGCGCCAAAAGACAGCGACAAAGCCCCCCCACCCAAACCAGCGATGGTTACAGCCACGGCACCCGTCGAGGCCCCGGCAGAAATGCCCAAAATGTAAGGGTCGGCCAACGGGTTTCGCAGCAAAGCCTGCAACACGACCCCTGCGACAGCCAGACCGGCACCGCAGGACGCAGCGACCAGAGCGCGAGGAATCCGGTAGCTCCAGATAATACCCTGATCAATTGGGTCGACAGGAAAGTCCGCTCCGGCCAGCTTGTTGGCCAGAACGGAGAGAACCAAATCGGGCGACAGAGAGGTTTCCCCGATCATCGCGCCCGCAAGAACCGCCGCAATCAACAATGGCACGGTAAGGCACGCAGCCTTGAAACCCTGCCGTAAGATTGCGGCGACCTCGTTCACAGGTTGTTTCCGATGGTATCCAGCTTCTCGGCCAGATCCTCCAGCGCCGGGATTGCGCGGATGGTGGCGTCCATGGCCTGCGCATCCATAATGACGATCCGGTCATTCTTGACCGCATCCATCTGGCTGGTCACCGGATCAGTGCGCAGGAACTCCAGCTTTTTCAGGTAGTCGTCCGCAGCAAAGCGACGGCGGTCCATCTTGGCGATAACAATCACCGTCGGATTGGCCTTGGCAATGGTTTCCCAGCCCACTGTTGGCCATTCTTCATCCGTCTCGACGACGTTGCGGATACCCAATTTACTCATCATGTATCCCGGTGCGCCTTTCTGTCCGGCCACAAACGGGTCGCTTTCCATTTCAGGAGAGGAAAACCAGAATACGGCTGACACATCGTCCAGCTTCACGGTTTGCGCCTTGGCGACGGCTGCGGCTTCGCGGGCCTTGTACTCGGCAACCAGGTCCGTGCCGCGTTCGGATACATCAAAGGCTGCCGCCAGTTCTTCGATACCCTGATACAGCGTATCGGTCGAGAACGCTTGCAGGCGGGTGCCATCGCCGCCGACTGTATTGTCTTTGCCGATGCAATCTGCAGGCATTACGTACGTTGGAATGCCCAGTTCGTGAAATTGCTCACGCGTGGCGACGATGCCCTCGGGTCCGACATGCCACTCATATTGCGCTGCGACCAGTCCCGGCCGCTTGGCAACAACGCTTTCAAAGCTGGGATCATTGTCTGCCAGACGCTCTACCTTGGCATTCACCTCGGCATATTCAGGCAGCACCTCGTTGAACCAGACCGAGGTTCCAAGAACCTGCTCGCCCAGACCCAGCGCATAAAGCACCTCGGTCGCGGCTTGGCCGACCGTGACTGACGACGTCACTGGCGCGTCAAACGTGACCGAGTGACCGCAGTTTTCGATAGTTAGGGGAAAGTTTCCTTCGGCGGCAGCGCTGGTAGCCAGCAAGGAAAGGCCAATCAGGCCAGTGCGTAGAAACATGACAATCGATCTCCATGTGTCAATGACCAGAGAACGGGTGAATGGGCATTTACCGAAGCAACAGACGCTTTACTGCCTGCCGTGAGCGCAGGGTAGAAAATAGACCGCCCGGCGCGTTTCTTCGGCAACCTCCCCGGACAACCCCGCCCGGTGTGTTTCGGTTTCATACCGGCAGGTCTCCTGACTGACGGGTCTTTGTCTGTCCTGTCTTCCCAGACCAAAATGGCCCAGTGACGGAAATGGACAGCGCTCGCCGCCTACAGTTGCGGGGGCAGTTCCGGTTGGCACCAAAAGGCACCTCGGATTCCCTCTTAGCCACATCGGGACCGGTAAAACGCGGGTACCTTAACACTTACCCTGCGGCAAGAAAAAACTCCGGGGTCTTTCCTATTTTCTCGCAAGAGCATGCACCTGCGCGTCTCAACATGGCGCTGATATCAGAAAAGCCGCTGAGAACGCGCCAAAATCCGGACCTAGATTCATAGTGTGTGATATTAGGTGCAAATTGAGCATAAGCGTGCACGAATCAGTATTTTCTCGCATAGGTTGTGCAAAAAAATCTCTTAAAAACAATAGCTTAAAGAGCGACAAATTTGATGAAACACCATAACTGTGCAACGCGTGAAGCATAAGCGTGCAAGACCAAAATCAGGAGGCATAAGCGTGCAAAAGTAGAACAAAGACCAAGACCACTAGAAGTGCCGGCCCATGCCGCAAATATTGAAACAACACTAGTCCATCGCAAATTTGACGGGCTTCGGCGAGCATCGCACCTCGAAGACTTTTTCGAGAGCTACCCACTGCACCGAAATCGGATGTTGAGATGGCTCGGGTCAACTTCCGCTTTATCGGGCAAAGCTTCGCTTCTCTGCCGCGCAGCATCCCGACTGTACTACGTCAGCGATGCGCAGAAAGCAGACTTTGCAAAGTCCGGTTGACCACATTGTCCACCAAAGGCGACAGTTCTGCTTCGCGACTGGGCTATACATAGCCCTCAAAGCGTATTGTTTGCGGGACTTCAGTTGCACCGTTTTCCTGAGCGAGTAGGGCGCGTGCTGACGAAAAGGTAGCAAGCGCAAAAAGAACAAGAAGGGCCTTTATCATCGTAGCGCCTCGGATCCGGGTTTTGAACTTGGGCCGGGGTTCACAAATGATCGCCCCGGCCAGCGTCAGGGCAAACGAGGTAGTTCTTGCCCTGAAACATCGTACTTTCGCCTAATTTAGAAGATCACCGACGATGCCGACGGCATCGACCACGGTAGACAGGTCATTCGTAACTTCGAGGACTTCGTCATCGACCAGAATGTAGCGGTTTCCTTTGCCCGGCTCCCCAAGCTTCCATTTGGAAAGGTCCCCAATATCCTCGAACTCCAGGTCAGATGGGAGCTTGGCACCGCGCGTGTAGCGCTTGATCTGTCCAGGTGGTACAGCTTTTGGGCCTTTGCCGGGTTTGTCTTCTATCTGAATGCTGACATCACCGTTCTTGCCCCCCTTGTTCGGCTTTTTACCCTTGTTGTCTTTGGCATGGGCATCGCTGCCTCCAAGGATGAAAAACACAACTGCTAAGGCTGCAAGAATTCCGTATGCAATCTTCATAGATTGTTCCTTTGCTTCCCAACTTCATTCGACCGGCGTTGAAAATTCCGGCACGCGCTTGATCTCTCTTAGTTGCCCTTTGGCACACCCCTTAGTGACTGCCTTCACCCCGCATTAGAAAACGATCCGGGTTCTTAGACCGAACAGGGTAATCCGGTCCTGATCGGGATTTAGAAGCGGGTCGGAAATGAATTGTACCGATGGCGTGATCTGCAGTCCGGGTGAGATTGAAAAGCGGTAGAAAGCTTCAAGCGTGAACTGATCGCCATCTATGCCTCTTGCTTCGGCCCAGTTTAGGCCCAGACCGGCCAAATCGGTGTTGCGACCATAGTAACCGAGACCGGCAGAAATCGACCGTTCATAAAGCGCTGCGGTTCCCTTCGAGGCCCCTGCACGGAAGAACGGCATCCATTTATTGTCAACAAACCATGCGGCGGAAAACGCTGCGCCGTAATCTTCTGCTCGACTGCCATCGTCAGCCGCATCCGCATGCCAGAGGGTCAGATGGATATTGTCGAAGTAGATGCGATCAAAGCCGGACGTGTACCCAAGTTCGAGCGACTTGAAGAGATTGCCGTCGCTAAACACATCAAAGTTTGGATCGGACGGGTCGGCGTTTGCGTCTGATACGCTGGCAACGGCGTAGAGGTTCTCGCTCAGCTTTACCCCGCCGGCAATACCAAGGCCTTGGTTGGGCGTGTTGATTGTCGGGTTGGTATTGAAAGACAGGTTTTGAAAACCACTGTAGGGGCTTACCAACCCGTAGATATCCACAAAGTCCGTTACATCAATCTGGCCGACTTGCAGCGCCCACGACCCATTCTCAGCCCTTTGGGTCCAGAACAAATTGGTCAGAAGCAAACCGTTGTCATTGAAGGCTGTTCCCGTGATTGAAAGGGCTCCGCCATCCAGCCCGAGAAATTGCGGAGCAACGTCAGTATAACTGTGCCTGTCTTCGATCTTGAATGTCAGAGACCCCCGTTCAGTTGCCTGCCAACTGCCGTAGAACCGCGCAATTCCGCTGGCTGCTTCGCCGGTTCCCAGATCAGCATCCGTGGTTTGGCCCAATGCCAGGTAGTCAATGTTGAACCGAAAACCACCCTCAGCCAGTCGGTCTTTCCACTGAAACCAACCCGGTGCGATGTTGCGTGGAAAATCGGAACGATATTGCGGATCGGTGAGCCCGTCTCCGGGCGCAAGATCGGCTTCGACTGAAGATGGCCCGGATAGTCCCTGAGCCGACGCTGCGCCAGCAAATGCAATGCTCAATGCGGCAACCAGAAGTCTTATCATTTTGACGCCTGTGCCCCACCGGTCTTGCGATTTCCTGCCGCGCGGATGCGATCAGCAGCACGCTGCTTCCATTCCAACCTGTCTGCCTCGGTTTCCAGAGTTTCGACACGTTCCGCCACTAGCTGGAAAGTCGCATTCATAGGCATGAGGCCATCCACAACCATCATATTATGAACGGAAGGATCGATAGTCAGCGTGCCTGTCAGCCGAACGGGTTCGTGGAAATAGCTAGGCGCCCAGTCCCCGTTCAACCGCACACGGATCATCTGGTTAGGCGGAGGTGGAGGCATGTGGCTGCACATCCCTCTTTCTGGCACCAAATACGCCACAGGCCGGCCGTCCGGATCGCTTGGAGCAGGAATGGCAAAGCCCGCGAGTGTGATTGTTCTGCCGTCGAATTGCGGGTTTCCGCTCGTTCCAGCCTTTCTTCGACGTTCAGTCACAACCTCGCGCTGATCGAGTAACCAGTCGACGTCAATTCCGTCTGACACCAAGGCGTCTTCGGTCTCTGCTAAAAGCAATTGCCATTTCTGCCGTTCTTCGGCGCTGCCAACCTCCTGCTGCAACCTGCCGCGTATACGCACAACGAAAAGAACATCGTCGAACTGTTCGGGGCTGAGTTCACGATAGGGGTCATCAAAGACCTGCGCAGACGGATCTGGCAGATCTGCCCAGTCCAACGCGGTTCCAGGCGTCGCCGCAGCATCATAACCGCACAAAACCAACCCTGCGAATACTGCGGAGCAAAACCAATTTCGCATGAATGCTCTCCGGCTGCTTTATCTGGTCAATCCAGTGTGTTTTTGTAGATCACACCGTCCTTCATGATCAGGCGGATTGTTTCCGGGCTGTCCGGCCTCGGGTCCGCACCGAACCACTGATCGCCTGTTCCAACGACAGAGAAGTCTTCGAGGGGGTTGCCGTCTATCAGCAGGATGTCGGCATAGGCGCCTTCCTCGATCACACCGAGCTTGCCAGCCGTGTAAGGGTTCGAAAAATCGCCTGACAAAGCTACGACCTCACCGCCGATTGACGTAAGTGTCACCATCGACTGGTACGGTCCGAAGAACTCGTTATTGAGATGTTTTTCATAAGCAATCTGGATGTTGCATGCTTCCACTGATCCCACGCAATCGGTCTGAAAGCCGCGTTTTACCGGGCATTCCTTCATATTCGGAATGTAGTTCGCGAAAGTCGCGGACGCCGAAATCGCTTTCGCGAGGCTCTTGGGCTCGTTCTTGACCGATGGGATATCCAACAAACCCGGATCAAAAGCCGTGAGGTTAGTCGTTATGTAAGCCCCTTTCTCGTTCATAATCTCGGCAATCTCGCAATCGAAGGAGAAGCCGTGTTCAATGGACATTACACCGGCCTCAAGGGCGTTCATGATTGCTTCCTTGCGGTAAGAATGCGCCATGACATAGGTGCCGTATTCGTTGGCAACCTGAACGGCAGCTTCGATTTCTTCCTTGGAGCCGGCGAGCAACTGCCATGGGTCAAACGCCGAGATCACCCCACCCGACTGCATGAATTTCAGCTGTGTCGCCCCCATGCGCATGTTATTACGACCATACAGGTAGACATCATCGACACCGCTGACTTGTTGCGCCATGTTCAGATTACCGAAGTTGGTCTGTCCGCCCGGCGGCGAGGTGAAGGATGCGAAGTCAGCGTGGCCGCCGCGTGTCCCGAGGAACGCGCCTGACGCATAGTGACGTGGACCGACGATCTGTCCGGCGTCGATGGCCCTCCGCAGACCGCCGTTGGCGCCGCCAGCATCTCTTACAGTCGTAAATCCTTGCATCAGGTACATCTCGGCCATCCTGGTTCCATGGATGCCAAAATCCTCCCAGGTCGAGTTCGTTTCCATGGAAGCGATAGACGGTCCCATGAGCATGAGGTGTGCGTGAAGCTCGATGAAGCCAGGTGTGAGTGTCCTACCGCCGCCATCGATCACCTCCGCATTGGGGGCATCGATCGCATCAGTTGAGACGACCTTGATAAGGTTGCCCTCAACCAGAACGCTTGCATTTTCGATCCGCTGTTCATTGACGCCGTCGAAGACATGTACGTTGGTAAACAGCGTTTGGGGTTCTTCTTGATCCTGAGCCTGCGCGGTCGTCGAAAAAGAAAGAACTGCTGCGACAATTGCCGTCGAGCAAAGAGACATTCGTAAGCCGGACATAAGTACTCCCTTCATATTCATGTTTTGCCAACTATAGTCTGGAATTCACTGACACGGTTGCCCCTTTTTAATTAGGATGTACGAATATGATGATTAAAATGGCCACTTCTTAAAGCTAATCCAACAAGGGTTATGAGCTTGCCTTTCAACTCCACCTCCCGAGAGCATAGCGAGGGCTTTGTTCGCCTCTCTTTAGCCGCTCCCTTTCTGCAATATCTCACCGAACGTAAGATCAATCCGCAACCAGCATTGGATCAGGTCGGCTTGAAAGCTGAACTGATGACTAACCCATCCGTGTTCGTTCACTCCGAGTTGGTTTACGGCTTGGTAAATGCTTTCTCAGAAGTATCAGGGGATCGATACCTAGGACTGAATGTAGGGGAAGCGTTTGACCTACAAGGATGGCCGCCCTTCGCTCAAGCCTTGCAATCTACAAAAACGCTGTTCGAGTTTTTTACCCGCTTTGTTGAGCTCGTGCCGCAGGAGTCCAATTCTGTGCGGCACAGCCTTGTCATTGAAGCAGACAAAGCGACTTATCGTATCGAGAGGCAACAGGAACCAACCGTCCCACCCATTCAGGTGACCGGTTTTGGTGCCGCAATCTATGTACGCCTATTGCAGACCGTCGTCGGAGAGTCCTGGGACTCTTCCCGTGTGCGATGGGAAAGCAGATACATCAATGGGCTGCCTATCGACTACAAAGGGATCGAGGTTGGCCTTGGGACTGATCCCGGAATGCAAATTAGTTTTCCTGTGGAATGGTTGTTTTTGCACCACGTCTCTGAGGGTTCTGCCAAGCCCATAGCATCACTTCGACAAGATGAAGAAGTAACCGTGGTGGCAGCTTTGCGATCTGTCTTACGCGACAAACTGGATGAAACCGATTTGGGACCAGAGATGGTGGCTGGAATGCTGGGAATACAACCGGAACGGTTTCTGAAAGCGCTTCAAAAACAAGGCACAACGCTACCGCGCGAAATCAAACGGCTGCGTATCGATGTCGCCAAGGAGCACCTCAAACAAAACCAGATGACAATTGCAGAGATCGGACTGATGCTCGGCTATTCTGACAAGTCCCATTTCACTCGCTTTTTCCGAGGTCAGACCGGAATGACACCGACCAAGTTCCGAAGCAAGTAAATGTGGTCGAGCCAAATGAACGCTTCGAAGATTAGGTCCTCGTGGGATCAGTTCGAAGAAGTTGTAGTGCGACGTTGAACAGGTTAGTCGACGACATGAATGGTTGGTTGCCACCGCCGATACAACCTCTGCAACTGGCCGTTTCGTTGTATATTTCGGAGTTAGCAAAGCTTGGTTGCGAAGGTCCGCTTCGGGCTGGAAACAGTCGTCGCCGATTGAAGCAATGAGCGATTGCTTAGGCTCTGGACTCATAACCAAAACAATACGGTTGCCGCGAGCGCAATGGCCGACATGAAGATTACAGGGCATCTGTCATAACGGGTCGCGACCCTACGCCAGTCTTTAAGCCGCCCAAACATGTTCTCAATCTTGTGGCGGATTCGATAAATCTTTGTGTCATGTGGGATGATGTCCTTGCGGTTCCGGCGCGATGGTATGCAGGGTTTGATGCTTCTTTCTTTCAAGCTTTCGCGGAACCAGTCGGCGTCATATCCGCGATCCGCCAACATCCATTCCGCAGCAGGTAGTGAGGGTAAAAGTGCCCGTGCTCCGATGTAGTCGCTGACGTTTCCCGCCGTCATGAATAGCCGAATTGGACGACCCACCGCATCGGTTACGGCATGGAGTTTTGAGTTCAGCCCACCCTTGGTGCGGCCAATCAGGCGGCCGCGCCCCCTTTTTTGAGCCCCATGCTGGACGCTGTTCTATGGGTCTTCAGATGCGTCGCATCAATCATTAGCGTGCCTGTTTCATCGCCTTGAGCGGCTAATTCGGTCAGGATACGTGCAAAGACGCCCATGTGGGACCATCGAGCCCATCGGTTGTAAAGTGTCTTGTGTGGCCCATAATCGGACGGAGCGTCTCGCCAGCGCAATCCATTGCGAATGACATGGATGATGCCGCTGAGAACGCGGCGATCATCGACACGCGCAACACCGCGTGGCTTTGGGAACATATGCTTGATGCGGTTGAGACGCTCTTGGTCGAGCCAGAACAGATGCGACATGGACAATCCTCCTGTCGACCTTGAATCACGATGCCTCAGGGAATGGAATCGACCATCGCAAAGGCGGCTCCGCGCGGCATTGCGGTCATCCGACAAAAACACTCGGATGACGGCACTGAGCCCATTTCGACGTACTTCCGCGTTGTTGGGGAATGTCGGTTCAAGTAAAGATCGAGAATTGAATTTTCTGCGCAATCCGTACACTCATAAAGACTGATCGGAAACCTACGACCAAAAGGGATGCGAGATAAGCGAACAGCTCATACTAGCATTGAAAACGAGAAGCTGAATGATCAGACACTTTCGAAAACGACCTAAACTGGCGATCTTCTTTCTGCTCGCTTTACTTGCGTGGGGCCTCCCGAGGGTAATTGCCCAAGGCCCCGAATTAGACTGCAAACATCTCGGCCCAGACTGCAGAATTGATGCACATATTCTGTCCGATCAAGAACAAGTGCCATTCATGTTTTTAGGAAAAATCGTGGATTCGCATCACCCACAATGGTCGAGATACCGACGAGCAATAAATAGGTACGATGATGTCAGGGATTGTCTTCTACCGTCCGAGCGAAACCTTGAAAAACCCAACTTGCTTATGATGGATTGGCGGCGTGTGGGATCGGGTACGGGCGCAGAGGTCTGCATCTTTCGAATTGCGCAAAGTCTTCGAAACATAGACGAACTTTCTGACTGGCTGAAGGCCCAAAGGTTCCGAGTTAGAGAGCCTCAGCGGGTATACAGTGATAGCTATAAGCCTCATTACCCTACACAGAGTGTTCGCAACTTACAGGCAAACTGGTCGATCGATCAGTATCGCGATCTCGAGCCTTCAATACTGTCAATGATTGGGCTGGAAATGTTGTGGAGCTACTACGCCATAGTAGGTTTAGATAGTCAGAATCGCGTCGTAGGTGTGAGTGTTGGGACGCCCACCAAACTCAACTAAGACGCTTTCATGGGCAAGTTTTTCGCCAACGCGATGCGGAACTTTGCAAGCACTCCCAACCCATGCGGAAGAACCACGGAAAACCGAAACCTGAGGTTCTTGAGCGAAGAAATGACGTCCGCAACGTCCGCTACCCGGACATAAACGCATATTTGTTTACCGTCCGCTTCTGCGCAAAGCTGCCAGTCATGGCCTAGGTTTTGAAAATTTCGCAGTGAACGTCGGCTCTGGGGCTCTGAACTGTCATCCGACAAAATAGCGTGGATGACCAGGTTGAGCCCACTTCTACCGATGCTGCGCGTTGCTCGAACGTCAGCTTTGCGTTGAGCATTCTAGGTGCGTTGTCAGGCTCATAGATTAAATCCAGAAACTGGTTCTAATGGTTCTGACCCACTGGAGTCCCAGTACTAGCTGCCATTTCGAAAGCGTTGCAGTGTCTGCGGATAATTCGATGGAAAACTCCAGACAGCTTCGCCCGGAGCACGCACAAGCCCGCGCGCTTGAGGATCTCGGTCTGTAAGCAGAGAAATGAACAGGTCACTGCTGGCCCAGGGCGAAGACCGAAAGTACCAATGCCCGTTTCCTGTATCGGCTGCTTCGGCCTCGGTCACATCGATGATATGTAGGGTTTTCATCTCAGACAGTCGGCGCTGGAACAGAGACCCATTTATTGCTTCATCGGAAACCTGACCCAGACGGTCGCGGCCGAAGACCAACCGTGACATCGCCAGCGCTGAATCGGTCTGCGATTGATAGAGTGTCACACATATAACGGCATCCAGAAGGCCGTCTTCAATTGATTGCAAGAAATAGCTTCGATCAAGATCGCTGCTGATCAGGATCAACTGCCCCAGCCGCGGCTTTGGCCCAGGCCGCAAAGCAATCTGATAGGCGGCTTCAAATGCGAGCCTTGAGCCTGCGCTGTATCCTATAAGGTGAATGCGCCGGGCGTTGGTGTTTGCCGACAAGTATTCGACAAGAGAACGCAAATTGCGGCGCGTCGCCAATGCAGATTCCTGATCCCGAAAATACGCCAAGCGATTGGGTGTAGCGGGCCAGTTGTAGCTGATGAAGGCGCCCTGATAGCCCAGAAAGTGTTGCAACTCTTTGGAGACAAGGGTCGAGTAATCAAAATCGACATTGTAGCCATGGACATAGATGAAAATGTCTTTGTTGCGAGAGGCTGCAAGGTGATCGTCAATCCATTGGGCAAACCGAAGTCCGGCTGCCTTCATCTCCTTTTGCGAAGGTGGATCGTTCATGTAGCGCGTGACACTGAACGGCATGACACCAATCTCTTGTACGTCAGACAAGCTGAGCGTGTAGTCCTTAGCGCGGTCGCGCGTCATGGTAACGTGGCGAAGCTTTTTCAACGTCGCCAATGGGGGGTTGCTTTGCACTTCGGCAATGCCGGTACGCAGAATGTGACCGCGCTCATTGTTGTAATAGGCTTGTGGGTCGCCGGGAACCGCGGGCAGCCGATCTGTAGCGTAGAATAGCTGCGAACGCTGCACGAAATTGTCTTCCGTGATGTCCTTGTAAGGGTCAAAAGCAGCCTCGGCATAGACCGTTGGGGAGGGCATCAGTTCAATTTCGTCATAGATGTTTGGCCCGCAGGCAGCGAGGACACAGAACGAACACACGGTTGCCGCAGGCAAAGCTCTGGCAATCAGTCGCCTCGTCGTTCCTTTTCTGAATTGCCTTTGTCCGACTGTTCGCATCCGGCTGCAATTGTCGGTCCCAAGCATGTCGGCACCGCTGCTCGCGCCTTGGCGCAACTTCGATACTACAGACCTGTTTGTGTTCGGCATGGCCGCCTTTCGCATAATGCCCTTACTCAGAAGCTGTAGGTCACACCCAACACGGGTCCGAATTGTGAGAGCTTGAACCTGCTGTCAACTTCACCTTTGTCGACCATGATGTAGCGATAACCTGCGCGCAAATTCCACTTTGGAGCGATCGCATAACCTACCGTTGCCAAAAACTGTGCGGTTTCGCGATCTGAGCGAAATCCACCATAGTCGGCCAAGGCAACGGCCGACCATCGGTCATTGATCTGATACCGGATACGGGCCGCAATCAGAGGGTCTATCCAATCGTCGCTGGCACTGGAACTTGGTGCCGGGGTGGGGCCGCCGACCAGAGTGATCGTGCTGCTCGTCTCAAACCAGCGAAACCCGCCACCGAGATCGACGGCCAGGTTTTGGTCTTGATAGGCCGTGTAAGCGGCATATCCACTTAAAAACTGCGTCTTCAGACTGGTTTCAGCGCCACTGAACACCGGGCCGGGAGTGTCATTGTCAAAGGACAGGTCTGTGCGCATGTAGTCCGCGATCAGCGACCACCGGCCACTTCGCGCTTCAAGTGTACCCATGAATGCCAGATCAAGGTTTTCAACCGCTTCACTGAAGCTGAGTTCCGACTCCAGCGATCCAATGGTTGTCTTGGTGTCCGCCGCGTAGATGTAGAAGCTGCCGGAAAAACTCCAGTCGGAGTCCTGTGCCACTGCTGTTGATCCGCCGGGCAGCATCGTCGCCGCAACCAGAAAACTGCTTGCGATACACCGTATTTTTAAGCACGCCATGGCCCGCTCCCCCCTTTGCCTATCCCGAGTTCGAGGCGCGGCAAAAGATGGGCCGCGCCGTTGTCCTGTTACGTTTCACAATCGCATTCGACCGGGTCGAGTATCGGAACAGATGCCTTAACGCTATTCATTTCACGGGCGCGAAACTCTGACGGTGTTTGACCCGTCCATTTCTTGAAGGCCCGTGTCATGGCCGTCGCGTCAGAGTATCCCAAATGATCAGCGATATCGCCCACCGACAATTCAGACTTGGAAAGCAGATGTTTCGCCTGGTCACATTTGGCTTCGATGACGATGCGCGACAGTGATGTCCCATAGACAGCAAGCCGTCGGTTGAGAACCGCGCCTCGAAAACCGCATGCCTTGGCGAGCGCCGTAGCCGACAAGTCCGTGCGCCTGACCCTTGAGTTGGCAACGCTTTGGATCGAACTCAACAAGTCTGTAGGTACAGGGTTTTTTTCGTCCTGAGTGGTCAACACGTACTCGGTCGCGGTTCGGTTAACCAGTTCAAACAAAAGCCAGGCACTTGGGAAGCGGATGGAATACCCGTCTGAGCCCGCACCTACCGCCCGGATACCGTAGAAGTAAGACGGGAGCAGATCAGGACGGTTCACACGCACAAGAACCTTATTTGCTTCCCAACGCTGACCTGCGGTTTCATGCAGCAACGTAGCCCATCGGCTGATCTGAAACGCATCCATATAGGCGGGCGAACAGCATGGCGTGAACCTGCGTTTGGCGGACAGCACGGCGAACTCTCCAGAGACATCGAGTGTCATGGTGACCGCGTTTGTGTTGTTTCCCGCATGAACGCAAAACCTGGCAATGAAATCGGCCAGCGACTTTGCTACGCGAAAGGCCTGTCCGAATGGGGATGCAACGGTCGGATCTGAAGTTTGACCAACAAGTGCTGGAAAGTCTGGGGATGTCTTTTGTGCGACGGCTTCAAACACGGCATAGACAGTGTCGTGCGGAATGAAACAACTCGGAGCGTTCAATTCCGAGAAGGATAGATCGAATTCCGCTAGGAGACTTTCTACAGATTGACCGGATTCTTGAAACGCAAGCAAAAGCGGCACGATAACCCGCCCGCGTGTAAGCGGCGGTGTTCTGTGTTGAGCATGTGCGTCATGCCCTGTCATCATAGCTCCTTAAGACCCCGCAATTGAAAGGTCGGGCACGTCAAGCATAGACCAGCGCGGCTCTGTGTCCCTGACCTGCGTCAAAGCGGAAGTCACTTTTTGAGGTAAAAAAGTCAGGTGCCCGCTGGTAGGGGCTCAATCGAATTGAACCACGCTACCCGCAGAGAGTGCGCTCTAAGAGATTGACATCACCACACGAATAATAGGACCGCCGTCGGGTCAATATGCAAAGTGAGTTTCTAGTTGTTGGCCGAAACGCTATCGCTACCTGTCATTTTTAACCAGTTTTCGGAAGCGGTCGCTCCAATCTGTCAGGGCATACATTCGAACTTTGTGGTTTGTTGGAGAGAGATGGCCAAGGCTCCAATTGTAGCATTTTAAAAAACAACAAAATGAGAGGCGTGAGAATGCGCTTTTGATCAGGTGCCGGGACCATCAAGCAATGCATTTCTGTAATTGGCTAGTGGAGCGGGCAAACTATGAATCTCACGCACAAACGCTGGAAACTGGCTGCTTTAGCTGTCCTGATTGGAAGCACAGCGACCGCTCAGAGCTTTGATACCACGGTCGATGCACTTGCTGAGACATACGAAGTGCCCATTACCATAAACAACTTTGTTCGGGCTGCTACAGACAATGAACTGAAGACGTACAATGGCCTGGCCGGAGGCGTAAATCAGTTCTTTCACTTCAAAGAACCCACCCCCATCGACAATCAGCCCACCATTCGGATGAATCGCGACACACTCTACAGCGTTGCGGTTATTGATATCAGCCAAGGCGCAACCTTGACTCTGCCCGATGTGGGCGACCGATACATGACGACGATGGTGGTCAATCAGGATCATTTCATCAATGAAGTGTTCGACGGTGGCGGTGTGTTCCAGCTTGACATGGGTACATTCCATACCCCCTACGTACTTGTTTTCATGAGAATACTGGTGGATGCCGAGAGCCCCAAGGATGTTGCGGCGGTCAATGCAATTCAGGACGGGTTCACCATTGATGCTGCCTCCGCAACGCCCTTCGAAATGCCCAATTACGACGCGGAGAGCTTTGAGGCGCTGCGCCAAGCCGCAATTGAGCTGGGCAGGTTCGCCACAGACAGCGTCCGGACTTTTGGTAAGGCAGATCATGTAGACCCATTACGCCATTTCCTTGGCACAGCAGTCGGCTTTGGTGGGCTGCCAGAAGACGAGGCCTTTTATCTTAATATCGAGCCCGGCCTGCCGCTTGGGGAATACAAAATCCAGGTCCCGGCGGATGTGCCAGTGAACGCATTCTGGTCCGTGAGCCTTTATAATGCAGACGGGTTTTTTGAACTCAATTCCCTCGACACGTATGTGGTCAACTCGGTCTCAGGCACCAAGAATGACGATGGCAGTGTGACCGTGCACTTCGGCGGTTGCAACGACGGACGTGTGAACTGTCTCCCGATCATGGATGGCTGGAACTATGCCGTGCGCCTTTATCAGCCGGGCCCAGAGGTCATCGACGGAAGCTGGGTCTTCTCCTCCGTAGAACCCGCAAACTGAACAACAGGATGCTTACGATGAAAAAGCTTCTTCTGACAGTCGCGCTTACACTCCCGACAGGCGTTTGGGCCGAAGACATGGTCGATGTGACCGTCGACACCCTTGTGCGCGCCGAGACAGATCACATGTTTCGGACCAACATGGCCAATCTCGGCCTCGCTGTTGGCGAATTGGGGCATATGCGCGAAGCCACCACACCGGATAACCAGCCCGTCATCCGCATGAACCAGGACACGCTCTACTCCGGCGTTCTGCTGGATTTGAGCGAACCCGTCGAAGTGACACTGCCTAAAGCGGATGGCCGCTATATCTCGATGCATGTCATCAATCAGGACCACTTCATGTATGCCGAGGCAGAGCCCGGCACGTATCAAATCACACAGGAAGACCTTGGTACGCGCTTTGGTTTCATCGCGTTTCGCACATTCGTCGATGTGACTGACCCGGATGATATTGCCGCCGCGCAAGCGGCACAGGATGGAATTGTCGTCAGCGGCGGTGGAACGGGCCCGTTTGACGCGCCCAACTGGAACACCGAACAACTTGCCACTGCGCGTCAGGCGATAAACGATTTATCCTTGCTGGGCACCGATTCAGCCCGCGCCTTTGGCAGAACAAAGGACGAGATTGATCCGGTTCAGTTTCTGGTCGGTGCGTTCTCGGGTTGGGGCGGTCTTCCGCCTGAGGCCGCGATCTATCTGTTGGACGCGGTCGATCAGAATGACGGCGAAACACCGCATGCGGTAACCGTCAAGGATGTGCCGGTTCGGGCGTTCTGGTCGGTGACTGTCTATAACGGTGACGGCTTTCTGGAAGCCAATGATCTGGGCGTAAACAGCTACAACGGTTACACAGCCGAAGCAGCAGAAGACGGCTCGGTCACGTTGCATTTCGGTGGGTGCGACGATGGCCGCGTGAACTGTCTGCCGATCACTTCGGGCTGGAACTATGCGATCCGCCTTTATGAGCCGGAGGATGCAATCCTGAACGGCAATTGGACCTTCCCGAAGTTGGAGCCGATCAACTAGGCCACTCGCCCAACCTGCATTTCAAAAGGAGTACACGGCTATGCGTCGATCCCATACTCTTATGGGGCTGCTTTTTGCAGCCAGTGCCGGAACCACAACCGTTGCAGACGAGGCATCCGATCTGGCCCAGGAACTGGCCAACCCGCTTGCGGCAATCGTCTCGGTTCCGTTTCAATTGAACCATGATGAAAATCTGGGCGTCTCTGATCAGGGCTCGCGCACCACGCTGAACTTTCAACCAGTCGTGCCCTTTCAACTGAACGATGACCTTAACCTGATCACCCGAACTATCATTCCTTACATCTGGCAGGAAGACGTTGTGCCGGGCACACGTCAGGAGGGGTTCGGAGATATCCTTTTCTCTGCGTGGTTCTCGCCAATCGGAACCGGGGACATAACGTGGGGCGTGGGTCCCGTTGTGCGCTTTCCAACCTTTAGCGACGTATCGAGTGATACATGGGCTGCTGGGATCACCGGCATTGCACTGCGACAGACCGGTCCGTGGACCTATGGTGCGCTGGCCAATCATCTGTGGGATCTAGAAAGCAACCCCGACACCCCCACGAATGTGAGTTTTGTCCAGCCCTTTCTTGCTTATTCCACCGAAGGCGCGTGGACCTATTCGCTGCAAAGCGAAAGCGCCTATGACTGGGAAACTGATGCCTGGGCTGTGCCTATAAACGCTTCGGTCTCCAAGCTGGTCCAATGGGGGGCGCTGCCGGTCAATCTGCAAGCGGGGGCGGGCTATTGGCTCGAAGCGCCCGAAGTGGGTGCCGAAGGCGTTCGCTTGCGTTTGCAGGCTCAGGTCGTCTTGCCCAGAGGGCGCTGACGTTTGGCTGAAGAACTTTTTATGAAACGTCGAAAATAGGGAGGTCTTGATGGCCGATCAGATGCAACGCAATGCGCAAGCGCATGTCGAGCTTGACCCTGACCATTAGGATCTGATTGTCAGAAGCTGCAATCGGCTCATTCGACACGCCGTTCGGGTGATGTCTTTGTTCATGGTCGTTGTGATCGGATTTGCCGTCATCGACGCCGGTTACTCGTTCTACATCAAGCTTGTAAGTCCACCGGCCCTGATTCTTGACGTCAGTGTTCTGTTGGAGGTTTTTGCGGCCGCGCTTGTTGTGCTGATCGCTATCGAGATTTACACGAATGTCACGCTCTACCTGACGGCCGATGTCATACATGTGAAGCTGGTAGTTGCAACTGCCCTGATGGCCGTTGCCAGAAAGGTCATTACACTCGATACGACGGACCTGGAGCCGCTTTATTTCGTTGGGTATTCTGGACTCGGTCTGGCGTTTGGTGTCACGTATTGGTTGCTGTGGCGTGGCAAGTAGATATTTCAAAGGACGCCTGTATCGACGCTGGCATAAGCGAGATCGCCGACATTAGTGTTTTTTGAAGCCGCAATCGCCTCCTTATTCAGCCAAAGAAGAAACGCTCGAAAATCTTAAAGAAATCCGGAAGCAGACCTTGGCACCTGCCCGGTGAAAGTTCCCTTTGTCCGCAACTCGGTCATAGCGGCGATTTCGACGAACGTCCGGTGCTGATGGAAGCTGCCGTTGAAATTGCTACCCGTTTATAGGTCCAGAGCCTAGAACCTTTCGAGGACATTGCGCTAAAATTGGATTGGCCCTTGGCACGATTTGTCTGCGATAGTTTCGAGCTTTGGCATCCTGACCAACTCTACGGCTTAACACCAGCTTTCTTCAAGCCTTCGACCAAAAGCGCATTGTGTTCGGGTAGACGGAAGAGGATCAAAGCTCCGGAGACAATGCTGTCTAGGAACGCTGGGGCGAAATCCGCCAGCGCCTGCTCATGTGGCAGGCCTGCTTCGGCGCGCCCGAGGTGGGCGGCACTGGCGATCATAAGAGCCCGGCGGATCGGCGCACGCGGCGTCATCTGAATGGCGTGCTCACCCCAACGCATTGCGTCTTCAAAATCAGCGTCGGCGAAGGCAGCTTGGGCGAGCGCCAGATAGGCGTCTCCTACCCAGAGGTCAGTGTCGCGTGGGGAAAGCTGGAGGGCAAGGTGGGCATGTTCGCGCGCCTGTGTGGTTCGGCCGACCAAAGATTCATGCCAGGCCATGAAGAAGATGTTCCGGGCAAAGTTCGGGTTCAGTGTGAAGCCCAAACTGAAGTCGGCGTTGGCCCCGTCAAAATCTCCACGGAAATGACGAACCATACCGCGAACGCATAAGGCGCGCGGGTCGAGTTGACCACCAAGAAACAGAGGTTCAACGCTTTTATCAGCTAGGCCCAGGTTTTCGGTGGGGTCCTCATCGAACTGGTATAGATAACGCATCAGGTAGGCAAACGCTTTGATCCAATGGGCCTGGACGTTGCGCGGGTCGAGATCAATGGCGCGATCAGAGACCGATATGACCTCATCGAACTTATCCTGAGAGTAGAAGCCTCCCGCGTAGAAGATCGCCATTGCACGTAGCGAGAGGTCGTAGGAGTTGAAGTCGATATCTCGAGCCACAGACGCGCGATCTATTTCGGCAATGGATATCTGGGGGGCGATGGCGCCGACCACGCTGCGTGTAATCTCATCCTGTAACGCGAAGATGTCGTCTAGCGTGCGGTCGTAGCGCTCGGCCCAAACATGGGCTCCATTTGTGCAGTCGATGAGTTGGGCAGTAATGCGTACGCGGTTTTGGGCTCGACGGAGGCTACCCTCTAGCATGTAGCGAACACCGAGTTCTCGAGCGATATCTATATGGGTGACGGGGCGACCCCTGAACGAAAATGAGGAGTTGCGGGCGATGACGAAAAGCTCGGGAAAGCGCGAGAGCTCTGTGATGATGTCTTCGGAAACGCCGTCACAGAAGTATTCCTGTTCTGGATCATTGGACATGTTCTGGAAGGGCAAGACAGCGATGGAGGGTTTGTCAGTGGGTTGAGATTGGTTTTGCGTGGAATCTGATTTGCCCTCCATCGCCAATTTGTAGGCGCGAACTGGCTCGGAGATGTTTTTGAGCGCTACTTCGCCAAGGTCTATGATGTCGTGTTCGATTTTGCCTCGAACCTGCCGGCATGCGTCGTCAGACAGTATGACACCGCCTGGGTCAGCGATGCCTTCGAGTCTTGCGGCAAGATTAACACCCTCGCCATAAATGTCGCCCTCGTCCAAGATTACGTCTCCAATGTGCAACCCTATTCGGAAGCTGATCCGGCTTTCGGTGGGGCTCTCGGCTTCGGCGGCGTGCAGCGCCTTCTGGAGCGTCGCTGCGGCCTCAACGGCAGAAACGACCGAGCTAAAAAGTGCAAACAGGCCATCACCGGTAAGCTTGATAATCTCACCTCCGGCACTTTCGATACTTGGATTGATGATGTCCCGTCGTAGGTCTTTGAGACGAGCAAGTGTTCCCGCCTCGTTAGCCGCCATAAGCCGTGAGTAGCCGACCATATCGGCGGCAAGTATGGCGGCAAGTCGGCGTGTCATGCGCATTTCCCAATAGCAACCTTTTTTCGAATCTATCAAGTTCGGCAGTAGTGTGCCAACTTTCGAGAATGTCCGCTTCGGGCTGCCACCGGTCATTAATGTGAAAAGTAACGAAAGGCGACAACAAGCCCAATGCGGGCTTTGCCAACCTTTCAAATCAGCATCATCCCCGACCATTTCAGTTCGAGTTTCAATCCCTAGCGGGCAAGGCAACCTCGCCTTCCCAGTCAGAAATACGGTGCGGTAGCGCCAGGAGTTTTGACGCCACACGTGTTTTGGTCGTTCCACTTCCAGTCATCCCCGAATATTTGCCGGTGGAGGAAACAATCCGCCAGTTGTTGACGCCGAAGGCAACAACCTCCCATCTCATGGTGAACGTGTCCTCTTCTTCACCATAAACACAGACGCCACCGCCGCTGACACCGCTGGGTCCGCCGAAACCCGAGCCCACGCACCGGACAAAACCAGGATCGATTGGTCCCTCGTCAACGGTATAAGTCCCATAGTTGTCCTCTTTCCAGAACACGTCCTCGCCCGCGGAAATTTGCTCTTGGTTGACGACATAGAAGTTCGTTGCCGACACTTTCTCTGCAGCAGTCAGACAATGAGGCGCAAAGAGAACTGCGGGGATAAGCATTGAACGCAACATGTTGTTTCCTTCGACAGTGGGGCAAAACCAGCATGATAGAGACTACGAAATTTATTGCTAGGAAAGGAACGCATAGCCGGACCTGAAAAGTCAGCTTCGTCCCGCATCTCAGAGATTGCAAAGCTTAGTGATGAAGGTCCGCTTTGGGCTGCGACCCGCCGAATGCAGGTGCAGCATGCCTTCGAATTTGCAGACTAGTTTTCATCAAATACTGACTAATCGCTCAATTTGAGCATTCTCTTTGTATCGAATGCCTCGACGTAGTTTTTCTCAGTGAATGGAGAATACTGCTCTGTCGTACCTGTCCGCAGTGCAAACTGTTCAGCGAAGTCTTCCAGCTTGAGTTCGCTTTTACCCTCTAGTTTTGCTTTGGTGAGGGTGTCAATCAACAGTTCGATCACAAGGCCCCATCGATGAGCACAAGCAAAGTCCAGTCGACTTAGAAATTCCATCGTTACCAGTTGGAAGATGTCAATTTCCGCCTCGTCAGCGTAGGCGAACAAAAGCTCGCGAAGTTCATCTTTATCACGCTTAAGTCTGATTTCATCGAAGTGAACGGGGTCCACAAGCGCGTCAAGTTGTTCGTAGGAGCGTACGTATTCGAACAAAGTGGGCACCCCGGAAAGGATCAACATCAAGGGCCAGCGGGGCTCTTTCATCATGGATTTGAAGCTGTCCAGAAATACCGTGTTCGATTTCACGCCCGCAGCAAACACGTGCTGGCACTCATCGTAGTGGATGCCCACAACGCCCTGGCGCTGAGCTTGATCCAACACTCGCTCCCAGATGTATTCTTGTGTACGAGCCCTTTGGACTGGACGTGTCGCGGTTTGCTGCCGCTCCTTTGATAGCATTTATTGCAGCAAAGGAGACGAACTATGGGACTGAAACGGACGGACGAATT